>DBDM01000054.1:3667-6555 GCA_002293585.1 Bacteroidales bacterium UBA932 | reverse complement strand
GGAATGTTTTCGTTATTTCGCCTGTTGCGAATACAGAAAACAAACCCGAACCAATTATAGAAAAGAAATATATCCTGTCGGGCGAACTAACCGACCAATCGACGGGCGAACCTTTGCCGTATGCCTACATACAAACCGACAAGGGCGTTACCGTTACCAATGAATCGGGCATATTTACCCTTGTTCAAACCGTCAATCAACCTGTGCGAATACAGGCGCAATATCTCGGTTTTGAAAGGCTCGACACAGTGTTGAATATCGGGAAACATCATCTATCATTGCTACCTCTGACCATTACATTAGGCGAAGTAACCGTCAGTCCGTCGTCATCATCCATGCTGATGCAGTCGGGCAAAACATCGGGCGAAATGCGCGTAAACTACCAAGTAGCCCGCTATCTGCCGGGCAGCGCCGACAATTCCGTATTTAACCTGTTGCGTATGTTACCCGGCGTGCGTGCTTCGGGCGAACCGTCGGAAGACCTTATCGTTTGGGGTAGCAATTGGGGCGAAAGCCAATTGGTATATGACGGATTTACCATTTTCGGGATGAAAAGTTTCAATGACCAAATCGGTTCCGTCAATCCCTATTTGGCAAAAGACATCCGTTTGCGCAAAGGCGGCTACGATGCCTCATTGGGAAACCGCATCGGCGCAATTGCTGAAATAACGGGGAATGAAGGAGACTTCAACAAACCTTCGGTAAAAGCCAATGTGAGCAACTACACCGCCAACGTGTTTGCTTCTGTGCCGATAAAAAAGACATCGGCATTATCGGTTGCTTATCGTCAAACCTTTTACAATCTATACGACAACACGAATACAGGTAATTCAGACGACAGCCATACACAACCGACCGCCCCTGAAATTTACATTGAACCGAAATATAGTTTCCGCGACCTGAGCCTGAAATACGCAGGCAAGGCGTTCGACAGCGACCGCTATTATGTGAGCCTGTATGGTGCGGATGACCATTTCAAATTCTCGGTAAAGCAGAAAAGTTACGAAGTGAATGCCACCGAAAAGAACCGCCAATACGGTGCAGCCACAGGCTACAACCGTATGTGGAACAACGACAGCAACACTAAATTCCTTTTTTCATTCTCTAAATTTTCGGGCGCTATCGACAATGTGATAGGCATTACCGAAACACAATCAGCGCCGTTGGATGTCTTTCATATCAACAATACCGTGCAGGAAGTATCGGCAAATTTGGAACACAATTTCAATATCGGCGAACGCCAACAAATACAAATCGGCGGCAAGTGGCAGCAATATACCACCGAGTTTAACAACACAAAAACCCGCATCAACAATCCTTCGTTATATATTACCGACAATATCCTGCTGGGGAAACTGTCATTACAGGCAGGATTAAGAGCCGATTGGATAGTCGATAACAAAATATACGTGCAGCCGAGATTATCCGCGCGGTACGCTTTTACTGACGAACTGACGGCAACGGCTTCATTCGGTTTGTACAATCAATTTTTGACACGTGTTCCGTTCCTGTATCGTCAGGGAAGTTATCAAATGATTTGGAACCTGTCGGACACCACTTTCCTTTCATCCATGCACACCGTGGCAGGATTGGCATACAGTAAAAACGGTTGGCTGTTCAGCGTAGAAGGATTCCTGAAAAAGAATCAAAACGAATTATACTACCTTGATAATGCCGTAAGTGCATTCGATAATACTATTTGGGGTACGGATATATATGCAAAAAAAGAATGGCGGAAACAGACCGTTTTTGCATCCTATTCCCTTGAAAACGCTTCGATGCCGCAGGAAAGCACTGGACAGGAAATTAAATTAGGCGCAATCACATCGTACAAAACCTTTTACCTTTCCGCAACATACGTTTACGGAACAGGCTTCCCCTACCTGTCCACAGGCGGACACGGACACGGGCAGGAAAGCGAAGAGCAGCAACACGGCGACGAGCATCAACATTCCGATGTTTCTACCGAACCATACAGCCGTTTGGATTTATCGCTTACCTACAAATTGCAGTTGAAGAAATGCAGCCTACAGGCAGGCGCATCAGTACTCAATGTTTTCAATACGAACAACGTCAAATACAGTTACCGTTTATCCGACCAAAACAACGTGTTCAATGTATATACGAAAGCCACACCACTCACGCCGATTATCTTTTTTGAAATTATTTTCTGATTTCTGGTAGGGTAAAATTGTTGTTACGCGGTATATAAGTAAACAAGCAAATTCCAAGTAATAACAATAAAACGAAAAGACATGAAAAAGGTATTTTATTCATTGTCAGTATTAGCGGTTACAGTAGCATTTGCATCATGCAGCAAAGACGACGACCACGATTTTGATAACGCTACCCAAAATATGGAACTTCGAGCATCCACTCTCGGTTTTTCGGATGTGGCTGCTTACAAAGCAAGTGTAGCCGAACAATGTACGGCAGGTAATCACGAAAACTGCGACATTCAGACTGACGGAACGCATAACGTTTGTGCTTATTCCGAACATTCTGGAACCAATCACGACGGTACGCACCACAACGGAACCGACCACGGCACACACGATGCAAACGGTCATTCGCACAATTTGCACGGAAATGATGATAACGGAAACCACAGCGGAGCTCATCACAATTAATAACTGAAATGTACGTTTTCAGGTAAGGGTAAGGGATTTCGTTCCCTTGCCCTTATTAAACAAAACTTAAAAATTCTTGTTTTTCAGATAAATACAAGTAGTTATTTGAGAATCGAAAATAAAATGTTAATTTTGCAGCAAAATATTTTTTCTTGAAAAAGAAGTTTCACATATCATTCATTGCATTAGCCGCGCTAATGATGTTGGTGCTGACCATTGTTCCGCATCATCATCACAACGGGGCAGCCTGTATGGGTT
>DBDM01000054.1:3436-3606 GCA_002293585.1 Bacteroidales bacterium UBA932 | reverse complement strand
GATTTTGTCGTTCCCCAAGCAGATAACGGGATAAAATGCAAGGTTTCATCCTGCGATAATTCCAACCATATTCATTCCTTCCCCATTCTTTACCTTTTTGCGGACTTCCTACTTTCTCCTGCGGAAAATACAACTTCCAAAAACGGATACGGGGAATACATCTCATTTTA
>DBDM01000054.1:0-3360 GCA_002293585.1 Bacteroidales bacterium UBA932 | reverse complement strand
CTTTATGCTATTGTTTTGCTTTTAGCAAAATAACTTTCAATTTTCACATTATTGGATTTTCCTTTCCAATAGAGTAAATAATTATATTTTTTAATTTGTTGAGAACAAAAGTGTAAGTTCACTTTCAATTTTCAACGCTCAATTTTCAACTAAAATGAAATACATCATAAGTCTATTCATTGTAGCAACCATGCTCTTTACCGGATGCAATTCCGGCAATAAAAATCAGCATCCCGCCGAGAAAGAAGCGAACGAACACGTGGATGGCGACGGGTATGACCATGAAAGTGAAGCCTTCATGGAAGAAGACAACCACGGTGATGAAATACCTTTTAGTAAACAACAGGCCGAAGCCGTTGGCTTGACGGTGGAAGAAGTTAAAGCCGGAACTTTTTCGTCCGTAATTAAAACAAGCGGACAAATATTGTCGGCACAAGGCGATGAAGCAACCATTGTTGCCACTTCCAACGGAATCGTATCGTTTGCCAATCCGTCTATTTCCGATGGGGCTGCCGTGCGGGCAGGCGAAGCTATTGTAACCGTATCGGCAAAAAATCTGTTGGAGGGCGACCCTGCGGCGAAAGCCAAAATTGCCTACGAAACAGCGCAGAAAGACTATCAACGCGCCGAAGGGCTTATCAAGGAACAAATTATTTCCGCCAAAGAATTTGAACAAGCCCGCCTGCGCTACGAAACGGCAAAAACAGCCTACGAAGCCCAAGCGTCTAATATTACGGCAAGCGGTGTACGAGTTACATCGCCTATCAACGGATATATCAAAAACCGTTTGGTCAATCAGGGCGAATATGTTTCGGTAGGACAACCCATTGCCACCGTTTCGCAAAACCGCCGCTTACAACTGCGTGNNAGAGGTTTCGGAAAACTATTTCAAAAGCCTGAAAACCATTGGCGGCGCCAATTTCCAAACATCGTACGACAATACGGTGTACAAACTTTCCGACCTGAACGGACGCTTGCTTTCGTTTGGTAAAGCATCGAGCGGACAATCGTTCTACATTCCCGTTACATTTGAGTTCGACAACGTCGGCGACATTATTGCCGGTTCGTTTGTATCGGTATATCTACTTTCAACCCCGCAAAGCAACGTGATTTCCGTTCCGGTATCAGCCGTTACCGAAGAACAGGGATTGAATTTCGTCTATCTGCAATGGGATGAAGAAGGCTACAAAAAACAAGAGGTGAATCTTGGTCAAAGCAATGGCGACAGGGTGCAGGTACTTTCAGGATTAAAAGCAGGCGATAAGGTGGTAACCAAAGGCGTGTATCAGGTAAAACTGGCAGCCGTATCGTCTGTAATGCCCGAAGGCCATAGTCATTAATCCCTAAAGACGAAATGTTATGTTGAACAAGATAATAAGATTTTCGCTGAACAACCGAATGGTTGTTCTGGTAGCATCCCTGTTGTTGTTGATAGCGGGAACCTATACCGCTTCCAACATGGAAGTCGATGTATTTCCCGACCTGAATGCCCCGACGGTAGTTATTATGACCGAAGCCAAAGGTATGGCGCCGGAAGAAGTGGAACGACTGGTTACTTTTCCTGTAGAAACAGCGGTAAACGGTGCAACCGATGTACGCCGTGTGCGTTCATCGTCCACCACCGGATTTTCTATTGTATGGGTTGAGTTTAATTGGGGGACGGATATTTACCGCGCCCGTCAAATCGTTTCCGAAAAACTGGCGGTAGTCAAAGACGCTTTGCCGTCCAATGTGGGGAATCCGACATTAGGCCCGCAATCGTCTATTTTAGGTGAATTGATGATTATTGGGTTGACAGCCGATACCACTTCATTGCAGGATTTGCGCACATTGGCCGACTGGACAATACGCCCCCGTTTGCTTTCCACAGGCGGCGTGGCACAAGTTACCGTTATGGGTGGCGACATCAAGGAATACCAAATTTTGATGAATCCCGAAAAGATGAAGCATTACGGTGTTAGCCTTGATGAAGTGATAAAAGTGGCAACCGAAATGAACCAAAACGCTTCGGGCGGTGTGCTGTACGAATATGGCAACGAATACATCATACGTGGCGTACTATCCACAAGCAACATAGCCGCTTTGGGTAAAACCGTTATCAAAAGCATGGACGATGTTCCCGTGATGTTGGAAAATATTGCGGAAGTAAAAATCGGCAACAAAGCCCCCAAATTGGGTATCGCTTCCGAAAAGGGAAAACCCGCTGTACTGATAACTGTTACCAAACAGCCTGCCACAAGCACGATAGAACTGACCGATAAGTTAGACGTATCGTTGGCCGAACTGCAATCAACATTTCCTGCTGATGTAAAAGTATCTACCGATATTTTCCGTCAGGCTCGTTTCATTGATAATTCTATCGGAAACGTTCAAAAATCGCTTTACGAAGGCGGTATCTTCGTTGTTATTGTGCTGTTCATCTTCCTGATGAACGTTCGCACCACCGTTATTTCATTGGTAACTATTCCGCTTTCTTTGGTCGCTTCAATTCTTGCGCTTAAAATGATGGGCTTAACCATTAATACCATGAGTTTGGGCGGTATGGCCATTGCTATCGGTTCGTTGGTGGACGATGCCATTGTGGACGTGGAAAACGTTTTCAAACGACTACGTGAAAACAGACAGAAACCGAAAAATGAACAAAAAACGGTAATGACAGTGGTATTTGAAGCCTCGAAAGAGGTGCGTATGCCCATTCTGAATTCAACGCTCATTATCATTGCCAGCTTCGTGCCGCTGTTTTTCCTGTCGGGCATGGAGGGACGAATGCTTGCGCCGCTCGGTATCTCCTTTATCGTGGCACTCTGCGCCTCGACGGTGGTGGCGCTTACCCTCACCCCTGTGCTGTGCAGCTATCTTTTGGGCAAACCTCGAAAAGGCGACAAGCCCGACCGCGAACCGTGGGTGGTGCGCAAGCTGAAAGGCGTTTATGAAAAAGCCCTCGGGTGGACATTGAAACATCGCTGGTGGGTGTTGGGAGGCACGGGAGCCGTGTTTGTGGCAACCCTGATCATGTTCTTCACATTGGGACGCAGCTTTTTGCCGCCGTTCAACGAGGGATCGTTCACGATCAACGTCAGCACGCTTCCGGGCATCTCGCTCGATGAGTCGGATAAGATGGGGCGCATTGCAGAGGAGATTTTGCTCACTGTTCCCGAAATCCAAACCGTGGGACGAAAAACGGGACGCGCCGAACTCGACGAACACGCTCTAGGTGTGAACGTTTCGGAGATCGAAGCCCCGTTTGTGCTCGACCGCCGCTCCAAGGACGAAGTTTTAGCCGAAATCCGCGAAAAACTGAAAGTATTGCCGGGCGTGAACATCGAAATAGGTCAGCCCATCTCGCACCGCATCGACGCG
>DBDM01000102.1:5765-7833 GCA_002293585.1 Bacteroidales bacterium UBA932 | reverse complement strand
CTGACCTATACATTTTACAGAATACAATAATAAAGACAGAACGGTTACACCTTTCAAGGTTAAATGTAGCAACGAAAATTTAATCATAAAACCACTTAACTTAAGTAAACAAAAGATAATGTTAAGGTTACTGCTGCTAAGGTAAGCATTTTTTTGAAATAAAACACCTTTCCGGAAAAATTAACACATTTATTCCGGTGTCATTATGAAAACAAGCAGACTACAACAAATGGGCGCTCTACTTATTCGGCAATTCCAATCCGAGGCCTTTCTTCTTATCTACGATTTTCAGGACAAAGCCGAGCACCAGCGCCACAGCGCCAAGGCAGGCCAGCATGATCAGCGGATTGGTGTAATTGTACATCACGGAAGCTTCCTGGGTGGTTATAGTGCCTGCCGCCACCTGCTCCGTTATACCGATGTTGGAAGAGGTCAAAATCTTACCGATCAGCAAAGGGAACAACCACAAACCTATGTTCTGTATCCAAAAGATAAGGGCGTAAGCCGAACCGATGACTTTATGGTCAACCAATTTCGGCACCGAAGGCCACAACGAGGCCGGCACCAAGGAGAACGAAGCGCCCAGCACCAATATCGTTCCGAACGCCAATACCACACCGCCGACTTCCTGCCCTTGAAACAGGGGCAAAATGAATGCAAAGGTCAAATGGCATATAATCAACAACACGGAACCTAACATTAACATGGAAGCGGCCTTGCCTTTTTTGTCGATATAATTTCCCAGAATGGGTGTAATACCTACCGCCAGCAAGGGGAATACAGAGAAGATGGCGCCTGCCGATTGTTGTTTGTAGGACATGAAGCAATACACCACAAGGAACACTACGGACAAGGACAGGAGCAAAATTTTTACATTCTTTTTGCAGAAGTTACTCGAGAATGAAGTAGCCGCTACGACTAGCATGATCAGGTATTGAATGGTCACCGCCGTGCCCGACATCCAGAAAGAACCTTCGGACAAAGGTGTAAAAGTCAAATTACATTCCAGCATATTCACCGCATATTTTTGGAAAGGGAATATCGCAGAATAATACAGCACGCAGAGTAAGGCCACCAGCCAGAAACCGCCGCTGGAAAGGATCCTGCCGATATCACTGATCTTGAACGGATCGTCTTTTTCCTCCGCCTGGCCGGTCTGCGCATCTAATTTTTTATCCATAAAGAAATAGACGATAAACATGATTAAGGCCACTACCAGCAGGATGACACCAAAGGCCGCCGAGTGCGACACATCAGCGCCGCCGAAGATATTCGCCTTGGCAATAAGCGGAGAAAAAATCATGCAGGTGGCCACGCCCAAACGCGCCAGCGCCATTTCCGAGCCCATGGCCAAAGCCAGTTCCTTACCTTTAAACCATTTTACAATACCGCGCGATACGGTAATTCCCGCCATCTCCACGCCGCAACCGAATACCATAAACCCTATCGACGCCAGTTTCGCCGAGGCCGGCATCCCTTTGTAGAAAGGCGAAACACCCAGTTCATCGAACCCGGGAATATAATTTAAATTATTGTTGAACCAATTTTCCAACGCAGTGCCGCTAAACATTTCCGTTACGGAATACCAATTGATAGTGGCGCCTACGATCATTACCGCACCGGATAAGAGCGCCGTAAAACGGACACCCATTTTATCCAAAATGATACCGGCAAAAATCAAAAAGAAGATAAACACATTTAAGAAAGTCTCGGAGCCGGCGTAGGTGCCGAAGGCATCAGAGTTCCATCCCCTTGTTGATTCCAAAATGGATTTCACCGGCGACAGGATGTCCATAAAGACATAGCCGAAAAACATGGCCAAAGACAATAATAACAAGGCACCCCAACGGGCAGTTTTCGAATCACGTAATTGTGTCATATATTTATATTTCTAAAGTTTTCACCAGAACTCGCAGATTTTCTCACGGTCTCCGTCATTGCGAGGAGGAACGACGAAGCAATCAAAGTCTCAAGATCTCAAGATCTAATAATCGTCTGCTCCCGGTCGGGGCCTACGGATATAATACTGACGGGCACGCCGGTTACTTTCTCAATAAAACGCACGTAG
>DBDM01000102.1:0-5704 GCA_002293585.1 Bacteroidales bacterium UBA932 | reverse complement strand
TCAAAGGGCAATTGCTGCGTTTCTTTTCCGTTAACTTTATAGGCTACGGCCACCTTGATTTCATCAAAAGCGTCGAGCACGTCGGCTTTGGTCATGATAAGGCGGGTTACGCCGCTAATCATTACCGAATATTTGAGAGCTACCAAATCGAGCCAGCCGGTGCGACGCGGACGGCCGGTGGTGGAACCGAACTCATGGCCTGCCCGGCGTATTTCTTCGCCAATTTCATTGTCTAATTCCGTAGGGAAAGGGCCGCTGCCCACGCGTGTGCAATAGGCCTTGAAAATACCCAGCACCTCTCCTATTTTCGACGGGGCAATGCCCAAGCCGGTGCAGGCGCCCGCGCAAATAGTGCTGGACGAAGTAACGTAAGGATACGAGCCGAAATCAACATCGAGCAGGGAGCCCTGAGCGCCTTCCGCCAGCATTTTCCGGCCTTCGGCAAACAGTTGGTCGATATAATATTCGCTTTCTATGAAGGTAAAATCCCTCATGCGATTGATACTGTCTAACCAGGCTTGCTCATACTCCAACGTGTAGACGTAATCAAACTGTTTTAAAAATTCGATATGTTTATTTTTGAGTGCGGTGTAACGTTCCATGAATGCAGGCGACAAAATATCGCCCACACGCAGACCGTTGCGGCCGGTTTTATCCATGTAGGTCGGCCCGATGCCCTTGAGGGTGGAACCGATCTTTGTTTTTCCCTTGGCGGCTTCCGAAGCGGCATCAATGATACGATGGGTCGGCAGGATAAGGTGCGCCCGTTTGGAGATCATCAGCCGTTTTTGTACGTCTACACCCAAAGCGCGCAACTTGTCTATCTCATCCATCAGGATTACCGGATCAATCACCACACCGTTGCCGATGATATTCGACACATTTTCGTGAAAAATACCGGAAGGAATGGTATGCAACACGAATTTTTTGTCTTCAAATTCCAACGAATGGCCTGCGTTCGGCCCACCCTGGAAACGTGCAATTACACTATACGCGGGGGTCAACACGTCTACAATCTTTCCTTTTCCCTCATCACCCCATTGCAATCCTAATACAACATCAACTTTCATAAAAAATAAAGGTTTAAAAACATTACAAAGTAACATTTTTTAAACCTTTATCCATTCACATCAGGCCAAAACTTATTAACATTATCACTTCAAGACTTCTACATATCCTCTAATGACCACGTTACGTCCGTTAACATAATTCACGTTCAGGTAGTACCAATAGGTTCCTTTCGACAGGTTCAGGCCGTTGAAAGCGTCGCCGCCGTTCATTTCCTTATAATCATCGGCATGGTATACCTGGTTACCCCAGGCGTTCACCACGGTGAACGACGCCGTACCGATATCCGGATCGGAGAGCTCGTTGATATATAAGTAAGGATTATCCGGGGTCAGCACATTGGGAATCTTCCATACCTTTTGGTTTACCGTAACTTCCGTATGATTATCCGTTAAATCCTCCGTTACATTGGGACTTTCAATGCCGGCATCCGTATTAAAGGTGTAAGTTACCGGCGCCATAGGATAGAAGCGCGCCTCCAGCGTGAAGCCGTCGCGACCGGAAAGGCCGGCAACAGTCCAGGTGATGGTTGCGTCGGTGGTACTTATCTGCTTTATTTCGGCATTCGACGGATTCGTCCATAATAATTCCTGGGTGCTCGGGTCGTAATGGGCGATTACTTTCGCCGAATTGACCGTACCACCGCCCGTATTTCTCAGATTAATAATCTGCGAATAGTCTTTGGATACGATGTATACTTCACCTTGTTTGCTGTCGTAATCGCTTTCTTTAATATCAGCCGTAATCGAAATATCGGGTGTTAACGTATTCAAAGGTCCGGACTGTGCACTGCCAATTTCAATACCTGCCCTTTGGAGGTAAACCCTGTTGACGAATATGCCGGCGCTATCTACCGTTGCCTGCAAGTTATAGGTGGTTACACCGGCCGGCAATGCGCTCACCTGAATGATCAGCACATTATCCATTTCGTGGATCTCAGCTCCCGACGGCAGACTCGACGGCACAATGAGCAAGCCGCGCGGCAGACTGTCAATGATCGTCAACTGTTCTTCGTCCATTTCCGCAGTGATCGTCACTTGATAAGTCACCACATCGCCTACATTCGCCACATCACGTCCCATCAACGTCTTTTCAATAACGGTACTCGAATCTTTAAACTGCTGCAAAACCTCCGTGCATATCCGGTTTCCGGGTTCATCATACGAATCGGATGTCACGCAGGCTACCGTAGCAAGAAGGTTCGACCTCTTGGCCGCCACCACTGCCGAAATCGTCATCGATGCCGACTGGTCTTTTGCAAGGACGCCGAAATTCCATATACCGTTCTGGTAACTGCCGTCGCCTTCAAATGCAACATATTCCACACCGGCCGGCAATGTAAATTCTACCCAGGTGTTAGGCGTACAATCATCGGTATTGGTTACTTTAACCATGTACGTCAATTGATCATTCAATGCAACCTGTTGTTTGTCCGACACCAGGTCAATGGTATACTTCAAGCTCGCTGCGGCATCTCTTACGGTCACCACCACCGTAGTGTCCCACGTGCGGCCGAGCGCATCCAGTATCGTAACATTTACCGTAGTCGGCGCCTGCATATCGGCACAGGTGAAGAGCGATGGGCTAAAGGTAATATTGCTCGTATCAATGGGATTACCGCAATTATCGGTAGCGCTGATCACCACATCTTTGCACCACAAGGTCACATCGGCATTCCCGTTAAGGTCGAGCGTTACTTCGGATACCAGGTCAAGTACCGGCTCGGCATCATTGTCCACAATCACCGTCAATGTGTAGGTGTTTGAACTATTACCGGCGGGATCAACGGCTACTACTACCACATCCAGCGTATCGCCGACTTCATCACAGGTGAAGACCGAAGGATTAGCCGTCACCGTAGTGTAATCCGCAGCACAATCAATCACACGTTTCAGGAAGAGATCATTGGTAAGCACAACCTGCCCGTCGGCACCCAATTTCAGGGTTACCGTATCTTTCTCAAATTCGAGTGTGGGCGCTTCACGATCTTTCACGGCAATGATCTGCACCGCAGTACTGTCCCTGCCGGGGCCTGCGCTCACCGTCCACTCACGACGAATCTCATAGTCGTAGTAATCGGCAGTTGCCGGGTCGCTTCCTCGCGTAGAAGTATCCGTATAGGTCGTTGTCGTATCGGCTGCAGTGACACAAACATTCGCCGGATCAAGTACCGGTTGGCCTGTTGCAGCCGGTGAAATATCGGGACTACAACCGTTGGCTAAGTTTATTTCCACTTCTACCGTTTCCTGCACGGTAAACGACGGTTTCACGCTATTCACTACCGTAATTGTGTAAGTAGCCGTAGTTTCATTACCGGCCAAGTCGCGCACTACGATCGTACCGGTAGCAGCGCCCGCATCCGTGCATGTAAATTCATACTGCGAAGCAGGATCGAAACGCAAACTGTCGGCCAATGATTCGTAGGCGGTGCAATTATCCGACAAGTCATCTACCAGCTCTATGGGATTCACGGTCACCGTCTGGCCGCCCGACGTGATGTAAACATCAATGTCTTTAGCCTTCAGATAGGGACTTTCACCATCCAGGATATTGATACGTACTTTTATCGAATCTTTATTGCCTGAAGCGTCGGTGGCCACTAACCAGGTATAAGTGCCCGGACAAGTGAACTCCGTTTCATGCAGGTAAAGGGCAATATCAGCGACAGCCGTACAGTTGTCGTCAACAATTTCCCTAAATTCTTCGGCCGAGAAAATTCTGGTCTTACCGGTCGACGGATCCAACGGCACATTATTAAAGGTAGTATCTGTTTTACTAAAGTGAGGCTTGGTAGCATCAATGATGAGTACCTGTGTTGCACATTCTTTCGTACCGCCCCATTCGTCTTCTACTACGACAGTCACCGTATTAGTGCCCAAATGGCTGCAATCATAGTCAGTCTCTGCAATATCGTTGTGTTTGAAGGTATAGGTCAGCGGCGCTCCTGAACAGGTGCTGAAAGCGCTGGCCAATTCGTCGGCGGACAGTGTAACACTTGTTCCGCTCAGTTCAAAAGTACCCGGGCTGCAAGTGATCGACAGGCTCACCGTGTCGCGCACTTCTATAGTCGACATGCAGGTGCGCGTGGGTGTACCGGCCGAAACAGTGTTGGCCAGTTCCCATGAGATAGTGTAAGTACCCACACCAAATTGCGCCCCGGCTAAGGTAGCGCCGCCGCCGTTATGGAAGTGACGAATTCCCAGACCTTCATTCGCCGTAATGTCCGGATAAGCATCAAATTCATCGCCGGACACGGTGTAATCGCAAAGGCTTTGCGTGATATACACCACCGTATCCTTACAGATCAATGCAGGTGTAATGGTATCAATAACCGTTACCCTGAATGGTTGCACCGATGATACATTACCGCTCCGGTCTTGCGCCGTAGCCGTCATGTTAACGGGTGAATTTCTCACATCATCGCGGGTGTAGGTTGCCGAGGTATAAACCGGCGTAGCGGTTGAACCAACAAATTCCAACCATAAGAGCCGGTTGTCCGGATCCAGCATGTCGGCCGCAGGCGTACAATTATCGTCCAGGTTATCCACAGCGTCGGCTACCGGCAAATAAGCATAGCCCGACTCGTCAATATACAACGTTATGTCCTCAACGGCAAATGTCGGTTGGACATTATCTATGATTTGTACTTCGAACATGGTTGAATCCACATTCCCGTTCAAGTCTTCGGCATAGATCCAACCGCGCGTATCTCCGCTACAGGTAAAGGTGTTGGGGCTTACCTTAAATTCAATATCTTCGTAAGGCGTGCAATTATCATAGGTAACTTCTTTCACCAGCATCTCCCATGTAATGGTCGTGCCGTCCGCAATACCTGCAAGCACCTCGTTAATTACCAGCACCGGCGGCAGACTGTCGGCCACAGTCAGTTCAACCGGGCAGGACGCTTCATTGCCGTGTTCATCCTCCACCTTCACGGTCAGCGAAAGGGGAATACCGGTAACATCCGCACAGCTATATGTAAGCGCGCTGTTTCCGTCACCGAAAGTATACACCAGATTGTTAACGTCCGCACAGCGACTAAGCGTTTCTATGGTCACCAATTCCTTAGCAGTGATGGTTGCACCGCCCAAGAGGTCTAACTTCAACACGGTATCTGCACAGGTGATCTTCGGTTTAACGGTATCGGCCACCATTACTTCAAAAGTAGCAGTGCCTGTGTTGCCGGAAATATCTTCGGCGGAAAGAGTAAGCACAAAGTTGCCTCCAATGTCATCGCAACCAAAGCCGGTGCGGTCAAGGCTCAGTCTGTCGTTATCCACCATGAAAGAAGAGTCCGTGCAATTATCCGTCAATGTGAGTAGCACACCCTTCGGAGTAATAGTAGCGGTGCCGTCCTCTTTCAAATATAAGAGAGTGTCTTTAGCCGTAAGCACCGGCGCCGTATTATCTACTACCGTTACTTCACGTTCACATTCCCTTGAATTACCCACAGCGTCGGTTACACGAACGGTGTAAGTATGTACGCCCAGGTCGGCACAGGCCAACCTCAACGTATCGTCCGCATTACCTGCAAAAGTGTAGCTGAGCGCCGAAGTGCCGCAGTTATCCCATATCGAAGCTAACATCGGATCGGCCGCTACTTTCACTATTTCGTCGCGGTTCGGGCTCAATTGTC
>DBDM01000181.1:11352-11858 GCA_002293585.1 Bacteroidales bacterium UBA932 | reverse complement strand
TAAGGCATCAGCTATTATTAATGAGTTTAAACCCGATGTGGTGGTAGGTGTGGGCGGCTATGCCAGCGGCCCGGTACTGTGGTCGGCGCAGCGGAAAGGCATTCCCACAATCATACAGGAGCAAAATTCTTACGCCGGTATTACCAATAAAATATTGGCGAAGAAANNAAAAATATGTGTGGCGTATGACGGCATGGAGCGTTTTTTTCCTGCCGGTAACATTGTGTTTACGGGAAATCCGGTGCGGCAGGACCTTAAACGCGACGATGGTAGTTTACGCGCCGAAGCGGCGGCGTTTTTCGGTCTTGATCCGGCGAAGAAAACAGTGTTGGTAATAGGTGGCAGTTTAGGCGCCCGCACACTCAATCAAACTATGACGCAGGCTTTGCCGCAATTGAATAATGAAGAAGTACAATGGATCTGGCAGACCGGAAAAGCTTATTTCAACACGGCTGCAACACTTGTGCCGGAGAACAGCCTGATCAAAGTATATGATTTTATTTACC
>DBDM01000181.1:2243-11274 GCA_002293585.1 Bacteroidales bacterium UBA932 | reverse complement strand
GAAGACCACCAGACGAAAAATGCACAGGCATTGGTGAACAAACAGGCGGCCGTGATGGTGAGCGATGCGGAGGCGCTGCAACAATTAATTGATAAGGCCTTGCAATTGGTGAACGACAATGCGCAGTTGGCGGCTTTACGTACCAATATTGCCGCATTAGCCAAACCCAGCGCCGCTAATGACATCGTAGAAGAATTATTGAAATTANNACTCATCACTCATCACCCATCACTTGTATATTTCATCGGCATTGGTGGCATCGGCATGAGTGCTATTGCACGTTATTACCGGCACGCCGGAGCGGTGGTGGCTGGTTACGACCGTACGCCGTCGCCGCTGACCGAAGCATTGGAAAAAGAAGGTATAACCATACATTTTGAAGATGATGTGGCCTTGGTACCGGAAGCGTTCAAGCAATCGAAAGAAGACGTATTGGTTATTTATACACCGGCAGTCCCCGGCGATCACAGTGAATTGAACTACTTCCGTCAACATGGCTATACGGTGATTAAGCGTTCTGCGGCGTTGGGACACATCGCTGCACAAAAGACTACGTTGGCGGTGGCCGGAACACATGGGAAAACCACTACTTCAACCTTATTATCGCACCTGTTGACGCAGGCTGCCGGTGGTTGTACGGCATTTCTCGGCGGAATAGCTAAAAATTATGCTACCAATCTCCTCTTGTCGCATTCGCCTGCATTAGTGGCGGAGGCCGACGAGTTCGACCGTTCTTTTTTGCAGCTTTTCCCGCAAATAGCCATCATCACGGCTGCCGATCCCGACCATTTGGATATTTACGGGACGCCTGAGGCCATGCAACAGGCCTTTGTTGATTTTGCCGCACAGGTCAAGCCCGGCGGTGTGTTGATCGTGAAGGCGGGTGTTGATCTGCCTTTCAAATTAGACAAGGGGCAAAAGATCTATCGTTATGCTTTCGACAAAAAAGCAGATTTTTATGCAGAAAATGTTCATCGCTTAGATAACGGTTTAATGCAGTTTGATATTCACTTGCCCGACGGTGTATTAAAGCAATGCACCTTGGGCATTCCGGGATGGGTGAATGTAGAGAATGCAGTGGCCGCTGTGGCTGCGGCGTGGGCCTATGGCGCTGATATGGATAAAGTGAAACAGGCTTTAGCTTCTTTTTCGGGCGTGCAGCGCCGTTTTGATGTGCAGGTGAACAGGCCGGGTTGTACGTATATTGACGATTACGCCCATCATCCCGAAGAATTGCGTGCGGCCATTACTTCCATCCGTGAAACCTGGCCGGGGCGCAGGATCACCGGCATATTCCAACCGCACCTGTATACCCGCACGCGCGACTTCGCCGCCGGATTTTCCGAAAGTTTAAGTTTGCTCGACCGCTTGATTTTACTGGATATTTACCCTGCACGGGAATTGCCCATAGAAGGAATTACGTCGGAAATTATTTTTGATAAAGTAAGCATTGCCGATAAGTGTATGTGTAAAAAGGAAGATTTAATGGCCTTATTGGCCAAAGAAAATATAGATGTTTTAGTCACCTTCGGCGCCGGCGATATCGACCGTTTTGTGCCGCAAATTAAAGCGATGTTAGTGAAAGAGTAATTAGTAAATAATAAATAGTAATAAATTATCAATCGTCAATGCCCTGGAAAAATATCATAGTCACTGCTTTTATCTCCGCCTTGCTTATCGCCTATTTGGTGGTGAGTACCGGTTTTGTTGAAATGCGGCAACATGACCTGGCGTGTAATGCTGTTGATATCCGGGTGTGCGATAGTTTAACGAATAGCTTTATCCGTCCGGCCGACATTGCCGCCATCATTGAACAGGACGGCGTGAAAACGATAGGGGATAAGATCATACAGATGAATATTTATCAGTTGGAGCAACGCTTGAATAAACGTAGTGTGATTAAAAACACCGAAGCCTATGTTTCTATTGACGGCGTGCTGCATATTCGTGTTTACCAGCGCAGGCCGATCATGCGCGTGCAGTCGCCCGGCGGAAGTTTTTATATTGACGATTCGGGCTATATTTTCCCGTTGTCGGGGGTGCACACTTCTTATGTGCCGGTGATGACTGGTAATGTGCCCATATCTTTTGCGGGAGGTTATCGCGGAGAAATTCCTGCGAATGAAAAATTTTTGCAACAAACGTATGATTTCGCCCTCTTTTTGGACGATGATAAGTTTTGGCAATCGCAGGTTACGCAACTGTATGTGAAAAACGCCACCAATGTAGAAATAATTCCCCGCGTGGGAGAACAACGGATCTGTTTGGGAACGTTGGATAATTATAACTATAAGCTCCGGAAATTGCAGGCTTTTTATCGCAAGGCATGTCCGGCCGGTGAAGAAAGTAATTATTCCGTCATTGATCTGCGTTATGGAAATCAAATAGTATGTACAAGAAAATAAATGTTGTATGATGAAGAAATATATTGCCGCTGTTGACCTCGGCACCACAAAAGTAATTACGCTCATAGGCGAAAAAACATCGTCGGGGAAAGTTCATGTCCTGGCCCATTGTGAAGAAGATTCATCGGGGATCATACGCGGCGATGTGTTGAATATTTCTGAGGTGGCGGCGGTGGTCAATGCGGCTGTTGCGGAACTGAAACAACTCTCCGGGGAAGATATTTCCGAAGTGTATATTGGTGTTGCCGGACAAAAAATACGTTGTGACAGCGTACGCCGCGACAGTTTCCGTGATAATCCCAAAAAGGAGATCGGCAAGGAAGAGATCAGGCAGATGGAACGCAACGTGTATCACATGCCGCTGGTGCAAGGGGAGAAGATCTTTCATGTTGTTCCGCAGAGTTATAATGTGGACAGTCACTGTGATGTCAATCCCGACGGCATGTTGGGGCATAAGGTGGAAGCCCTCTTTAAAGTGCTTGTCGGAATGTCCACTTCGGAGGAATATAGTGAACGTGCCATTGAACGGTCGGGGTTAAAGTTGAAAGGTTCGATATTTAAACCTGTTGCCACGGCCGATGCGGTGTTGGACGAAGAAGAAAAAGAAGTAGGGGTTGTTATGGTTGACATTGGCGGCGGCACTACCGACGTAGTGATTTATCATGATAACATTGTCCGTTACTCTGCCGTGATTCCTTTTGGTGGTAAGGTGATCACCGAGGATATTCATAAGGGTTGCGGTATCCTGCCCCGTCAGGCCGAACAACTGAAAGTGCAGCACGGTTCTTGCTTCGTTGATTATGCGGCGGATAACAAGATCGTGGCTATTCCCGGGATCAATGGTCGCGAGGCGCGTGAGGTATCTTATAAATTTCTGGCCTCAATTATTGAAGCCCGTATGGATGAGATCATTGAAGCGGTTCAGTATCATATTGAATGTTCGGGCTACGACGGCCGGTTGCCTGCCGGTATAGTACTCACGGGCGGTAGCGCTTTGTTAGGGCACTTGCCTGAATTTGTAAAATATAAAACAGGCCTGGAAGTCCGTTGCGGAAAACCTTTATTCCTTACGGCCGATTCGAATACGGAAACAAATCACTGCACTTATGCCACGGCTGTGGGTATATTAATGAAGGGGTTCGAACATGAAGAAAAAATGGAACATGAAGTTGTATTGGAATTGGAACCGGTGACTGTAGAGGCGCCGAAACCACCGGAGGAACCTACTGCTCCCAAAGTAAAATCCCGGAAAGAACCGAAGGCGTCCAAATCGTCCAAGGGAGGGCTGGGAGGTTTTATCAAAGGATTATTTGACGACTTGGATAATGGCGCGTAATTTATTCCGATTTTTTAATTTCTTAATCTCTTAATTCCGGAATCATGAATGATTATATACCCATTGATTGGGACACCAAAGGCTCTGTTATTAAAGTGATAGGTGTTGGCGGCGGCGGGAATAACGCCGTGAATAATATGTACCGCACAGGCATAAAAGATGTGGATTTTGTGGTGTGTAATACCGATGCGCAGGCCTTGGAATCAAGTCCGGTGCTTATTAAAGTACGGCTGGGTGCTTCGCTTACGCGTGGCCGTGGCGCGGGCTGTAACCCGGAACAGGGAAAACAGGCTGCGGAAGAAAGCATAACGGATCTTAAGAACTTGCTGGGCGACGGCACGGAAATGATATTTATCACGGCCGGAATGGGTGGCGGTACCGGTACCGGTGCTGCGCCGGTAATTGCTAAAGTGGCGCAGGAATTGGGATTGCTTACGGTGGCTATTGTAACGATTCCTTTTCGTGATGAAGGAAGTGATTTTATGAAACGTGCACGTGAGGGAATTACCGAATTACAACGCCACGTTGATTCTTTATTGGTAATCGATAATGAACGTTTGTACGAAATACACGGCGAAATTCCCCTTAAAAAAGCCTTGTTGAAGTCGGATGAGGTGTTGACTACCGCAGCCAGGGGGATAGCGGAAATTATTACCCGCCACGGCTACATGAATGTCGATTTTGCCGACGTACGCAAGGTGATGGAAAATAGCGGGGTCGCTATGATGGGTTCCGGTTCGGCCTCGGGGGCCGGCCGCGCTTTGGCGGCAGTGGAGGCTGCCTTGTCGTCGCCCCTGCTGAATCATAGTGATATTTCAGGAGCAAAGAATGTATTGGTTAATATTACGGCCAACGAAGATACCTTCCTGATGTCGGAACTCAACCAGATCATGAACATTGTGAAGGATCGTACCGGCGGCGATCCTGAATTTATCAAACGCGGAGTGGTGTTCGATGATTCGCTCGGTGAAACGATCAATGTTACGGTAGTGGCTACCGGCTTTAGCGTATTGCCTATTCCCGAAGTGGCGGCTTCCCCAATGCCGTCGATCGAACGTGTGCTGCTGCATGAACCTTCGGAAGCGGCGGTGGAGGAAGACATGGCAGGAGAAAATAGTCCGGCGCCGGAAGAATCGTTTGAAGTAAAGGATAATGTACGGGTGTTTACCATTGAAAACGAACCGGTGCAGGCTCCTGCTCCCGTTCCCGCCCCTGTGCGCACTGCGGTAACATCGGCCCCTGCTCCGGCGCTTAAGCCGCAACAGCGGCAGAAGCCGGTACTGATACTTGAAAAGGATGATGATATTACGCAACTGGAAAATGTACCTGCTTATCTTCGGAAAAACAAACAGGTAAATGTGCTGGAAAATAATATTGTCGATAGCCAGGCTACTACAATGCGTATCGTGCAGACCCCTACAGGCGGCCACCGGCTGAGCGCAGAAAAAAACAGTTATTTAAATCCGGAAGTGGATTAAATAATAGCCAATAACAAGTGCTCTTAGTCCTTTTGAGCAGATTAAAAAAGAGGACGAAAATGGTAATGAGTATTGGAGTGCCCGAGACCTTTCAAAGGTGCTTGAATATTCAGAGTATCGGCATTTTTTGCCCGTGCTTGAAAAGGCACGGGAATCCTGCTTTAATAGCAACCAAGCGGTTTCCGATCATTTCGAGGAAATGCTCGATATGATCGATACTGGTAAAGGTGCTAAAAGACAGGTTGATAGCGTGAAATTATCGCGTTATGCATGTTATTTGATTGTACAAAATGCCGATCCTTCAAAAGAGGTTGTAGCCATTGGCCAGACTTACTTTGCGGTGCAAACGCGCATTCAGGAAATTACGCAAATCTTTTTCGCGCCACGCAAACAGAAGAAAAGTTGCGTAAAGAAAAGATTAAAGGAAAACAAAAAGCCAATGATGCCCATTTTGAGGTGGGGAAAAAGGTACGGCAGGCTATTAAAAAGATTGGCGGTACGATGCCGGAAGATTTACCGGTGGCAGATAGTATTAAGAAATTAGATAATAAAAAGGGTAAAAAAACGAAGAAGTTTACACTACATTCACTTCCATTTCTAATTTAATGTTGAATTTGTCTGATACGGATTGCTGAATGGCTTCGGCGAGTTGTAATACTTCACGGCCGGAGCCATTGCCATAATTGACCAGCACGAGCGATTGGGCAGCGTGTACGCCTACGTGGCCTGTGCGTTTGCCCTTCCATCCGCTTTGTTCAATGAGCCATCCTGCGGGAATTTTGGTGTGTTGTTCGTCCACCGGATAGACGGTGAGTTGGGGATATTGTGCTTGTAGTTGGTCGGCCACTGCACGCAGAACGGTAGGGTTCTTAAAGAAGCTCCCTGCATTGCCGGCTTCGGTGGGGTCGGGCAGTTTCTGCCGGCGAATTTGCAACACGGCGTCACGCACCTGCTGCACGCCCACAGTGGCATGTTGCTGCAACATCTCCGCCAGTGCGCCGTAGTGTGTTTTCAGCACAGGCTGCAAGGCTAATTTGAACGTTACCTGCGTGATGAGCAGCTTGTTTTTCCATTCCTGTTTGAAGATACTGTCGCGATAGCCGAATTGACAATCAGCTTTGGTGAAAGCCATTTCTTCCAACGTATCTAATCGGATAGCGTCCACGCGCTCAATGCAGTCCTTGACTTCCACGCCATACGCGCCGATATTCTGCACGGGAGCGGCGCCCACGGTGCCGGGAATGCCGCTGAGGTTTTCCGGTCCGCCCCAACCCTTATTTACGCAATAGGCGACAAAATCATCCCATACCACGCCTGCACCGGCAGTGACAAATACGTATTTATTCTCCCACAGATTACACAGATTTACACAGATTTTTTGTAATAAATTTAATCCGTGAGATCTGTGAGAAATGTTGTTGAATCGCGGATGAATGACCAATCCTTCAAAATCGCCGCGGAACAGCAAATTACTGCCGCCGCCCAACACTAATTTCGGCAATTGCCGGCAGGGTTCAGTCGACAACAGCGCCTTTAATTCATCAATGGTTGCAGGCGCCGCATAATAGCGCGCTCGCACATCGAAGCCGAAGGTGTTGTGCGCTTTAAGCGGATAATTCTCCTGTATCGGCATTTTTTCGATATTTCCGGAAACAATAGGCCAGCATAATCATTATCACAAATGAAACAACCACTAATAATTCCGAAGTGAGTTTTTGTTTCGTGTGATGCTGAATGATCAATTCGTCCGGATTTTGTTTCAAGTACTTATTTTCCAACTCTTCGATGCTTGGAATGTCAAAGTGGCTCCACTTGGCGATGACGGTGCCGTTGTGCAGCAACATCAGCCCCGGATTAGAGCGCACCATGCTCTTCAGCGGTTTTTCGTCGGTGATGTAGATGGGGTACATGCAATTGCTTTGGCGGGCAAAGGTGTTGATCTGTTCGTCGTCGGAACCCGATAGCCCGATGAAGTGCAGCCCCTCGTGTGTCAATACGTAGTCGTTGATACGGTTAATGTCGCCGGCATGGCTCAATGATGTTTCTTCGGCGTGCGGAAGGGTGACAAGGAAGAGGTATCCCGGAAGGTTTAGTACGGAATCGGTGATGTAGCCCGAATACGGAGAATTAATAGTGAAGTCGACAATAGGCGGCTCATAGCCTTTTTTCTTCAATATATTAACCGCTTCTACAAATTTCCAGGTGGTATCTTTCGGATAATTTTCGAGGGTAAAACTCTGCCGGCCTTCGCCCGGTTTTTCATAAATGAGTTTAGTTTCGTACTCGTCAACAGGAGCGTCTTCGGGAATTTCCATAGCTTCCTGTATATTCACGCCCACCTTATAAGGCAGGAAATCGATCAACGGCAAATGACGGTAGCTATAGACGGAGAGAAGGACAGTCAGCAGTGTGAAAGCGCCGGTAGTGATCCATTCGTTGCGGCAGTTCGACAGCGGAAGATATTTTTTTCGTTCGATAAATACAATCGCTACGAAGATGTCGAACACTATATTTTTGAAGAAAGTTTCCCAATTGGTGAGTTTAATGGCTTCGCCGAAGCAGCCGCAGTCGGTTACGGGATTGAATACGGCCAGCACCAAGGTTAACAGCGTCATAAAACTCATAAAAAACACGGTAGCCCAGGCAGTGATTGCCATGCGTAATCCCATGAGCAGGCAGAACCCCAGTACCAGTTCAACGGTGGATAACAGAATACCGAATTCCATAGACAGCGGGATCATAAAACTCATGTGGAAGGCCTCGAAATCGGCAGTGAAAATCAGTTGCGACCCTATGGGGTCAATGGCTTTCACATAGCCCGAAAAGATGAACAGCAGGCCAAGCAGTACACGGCTGAAAATGCGTAGAAACTTCATATTAGTTGAGAGTTGAAAGTTGAGAATTGAGAATTGAAAATGATGAGGGTTGAGAATTGAAAATGATGAGGGTTGAGAATTGAAAATTGAGAATGATTTTTTTGTAGATCCATTCATTCATAATGGTTCAAGACAATGTTAGCAAGGCATTGAACAGTATACATTATTGATATACAAAATTTTACTATAATAAAAAAGTNNTTTTATTTGTTCGAAAATATTCGCAGGAGGAAGCATTTGGCAGGAGGAACCGTTGCAGTTGACCACATGGAAAGTGTTATCGAGTGCAGGTTGCTCGAGGTACACCGCCCTTACTTTTTCCTGCAGGCTGAGGCTCGCTTCATGAATGTCCTGCTTGCCTTGCAGGTAGCTGCGGTCGTCACCGTGGCGTTGTTCACCTAATTTCTTTTCTACGTGTTGTAGCGGAACGTCTAAGAAAAGTGTAAGATCGGGGCGGGGAATATTGAAATATTGATATTCCATGTCGAGTATCCAGCGGCGCAGTTTATCGCGTTCGGCCGCGTCATGCAACTTGGCGCACTGGTAAGCAATGTTGGAATAGACGTAACGGTCGACCAGCACGCACTTGCCTTCCGCCAGCCAATGGCGTATGGTTCCTGCCGCATCGTTGCGGTCGCCCGCATAAAGCAAGCCTACCACATAAGGATTCACCGTATTGATGTCGCCTAGATCGCCGCGCAGGAATTTGGCAATCAGTTCACCGAACACCGGAGCATCAAAACGCGGAAAATGCAGGAATTCCGACTCGATTTTCTTTTCTTGTAAGAAATCGTGTAACTTTCTGATTTGGGTTGATTTACCCGCTCCGTCCAATCCTTCTAATACAATAAACATATAAAAAATATGGGTATAATCGAACAAAATTATAAAAAAAATGCGAAATTGCAATCTTTTTCAAACTAAAAAACGTTGAAT
>DBDM01000181.1:1798-2142 GCA_002293585.1 Bacteroidales bacterium UBA932 | reverse complement strand
ATCGCCGGTGAATGTGAGTTGTTGGAACGGGTGGAAAAAATGATCTTGGATGGCGTGGATATTATTGATCTTGGGGGTTATTCTACACGCCCCGGCGCTGCCGAAGTGACCGCGGAGGAAGAAAAGCAGCGTCTCGATTTGGCCGTAAAAGTGATTGTCCGTAATTTTCCGCAGGTTATGTTGTCGGTAGATACTTTCCGCGCCGGTATTGTGCAGTACCTCTATGAACATTACGGCCCTTTTATAATCAACGATATCACGGCGGGCGCCGATGAACGGATGATACCGTTGGCGGCGAAGTACAACCTGCCTTACGTGGTCATGCACATGCGCGGCACGCCGCA
>DBDM01000181.1:0-1775 GCA_002293585.1 Bacteroidales bacterium UBA932 | reverse complement strand
TAGCGGAATGCCGCGCTGCCGGCGCCCGTCAGGTAATTATAGATCCCGGTTTTGGCTTTGCCAAGACGGTAGGGCAAAATTATCATCTTTTCAGCCGGTTAGATGCTTTCGCTGCATTGGATGCACCCTTGTTGGTAGGCATTTCGCGTAAAGCAATGATATGGAGACCATTGGAAATTGATCCGATAGGAGCGTTGAGCGCTACTTCGGCCTTGAATTTACAAGCTTTGTTGCATGGCGCCGCTATCCTGCGCGTACATGACGTGCCGGAAGCCGTGCAAATGGTCAAATTAATGAAACTGTTGAAAACTTGCTAATATGCACAAAAAAACCTACCTTTGTAAATAATTTATTTCGATGACTGGTTTTATCCCTATAAAAATTACCGATATTTTAGATATTGTTCTGCTGGCAGCGTTGATCTATCAGTTGTATAAACTGGTAAAAGGAACGGCTGCTATCCGCATATTTTTCACCATAGTAGCTTTCTATTTCCTATGGGTGATGGCGCGTGCGTTAAATATGGAGTTGTTGAGTAACGTTCTGGGACAGGTGTTAGGCGTTGGGGTGCTGGCTATTTTTATTGTATTCCAGCCCGAAATACGCCGCTTTCTGCTGCACCTCAGTACCCGCTATTTTAGTACGAACGGATGGCAGGGCATTATTTGGCGCACCATTTTCCGCATAAAGAAATCGCATATTTCTTTGGATATTGATGCAGTGGTCAAAGCCTGCCGCAATATGTCGACGCGCAATACCGGTGCGTTGATTTTGATTACCCGTGAGTCGTCATTAGAATTGTATGCGGAAACAGGCGATATTATTGATGCACAGCTGAGTAATCGTTTATTGGAAAATATTTTCTTTAAAAATTCACCTTTACATGATGGTGCGTTGATCATAGAAAACAATCGGATTAAGGCGGCACGTTGTACTTTGCCGATTACCGAAAATCAGG
Source organism: Bacteroidales bacterium UBA932 (assembly GCA_002293585.1). Taxonomy (GTDB): domain Bacteria; phylum Bacteroidota; class Bacteroidia; order Bacteroidales; family UBA932; genus UBA932. The sequence goes on along the minus strand of DBDM01000181.1, from coordinate 817 downwards.
ATTTGCCGGCCAGCTATGGCATGCGCCACCGTGCAGCCATTGGCGCCAGCGAGCATACGGATGCCTTGCTGATCATTGTTTCGGAAGAAACAGGACAGATATCCATGGCAGAAGATGGCGTTATCACTTCGCTGAGCGGCGCTAACGAGTTGCGCATCAAGTTAACTAAACTGTTCGCCGGCGACGAATAGCTATTTCCGCTCGTATACTACAAAAGAAAAAGGATGGGGGAAATTTTCTCCCTTGCAGTGGTCTTCACGTGATACTTCTTTCCATTGACTGAGGTCTATGTCGGGGAAGAAGGTGTCGGCCTCGCACACAGTGTCCACATGGGTGATGTATAGCCGGTCCGCTTTGGGCATGGCCTCGCGGTAAATGCTGCCGCCGCCGATAATGAATACTTCTTCTTCTCCGGCTGTGCGTTGCAAGGCCTCTTCAATAGAAGACACCACGGTCATGCCGACAGTTTCAGGAAAATTTCTGCTGATGATAATATTGGTGCGGTTGGGCAGCGGCCTGCCGATGGACTCAAAGGTCTTACGGCCCATAATGACCGTGTGCCCCGAAGTAATGCGCTTGAAGTATTTCAAGTCTTCGGAGATGTGCCAGAGTAGTTGGTTGTCTTTACCTATGGCGTTGTTTTTGGCAATGGCGACGATGATAGAAGTCATATCTTTTATTTTATGGAACGCGGATGACGCGGATTTGACGGATTTTCGCATATTTTATCCGTGCTTACACTCATATTTATCGATTTTTGTATTTATCCGTGTTTATCCGCTTAATCTGCGTCATCTGCGTTCTATATTGCTATTGC
>DBDM01000137.1 GCA_002293585.1 Bacteroidales bacterium UBA932 | reverse complement strand
GCGGCTGTTGGCCAATATTACATCGGCCATTTTGGTGTTTTCGGTAAATAACGTGTGGCTCATGCGCATTTTTCTCAAAATGCAAATTTAATCATTTTTCGATGAATTTTCATGCCAAAAATTAGGATTTGTCGTAAAAAATGCGTATATTTGTCTAATGGCCTTAAATTTGAATTTAAAAATCATTGTATATGAAAGAACAAGTTTTTAACCTTACCACTGCGGAATTGAACGATATTGCAGAAAGCCTGCGTAAAAAAATTGAAGAAGGCCTCGGGGCCGACAAAGACAAACAGGAAATAGCTGCTATTCCTACCTACATTTACCGTCCCGAAGCAATTCCTGACGGCAAAGTGCTGGCGCTGGATTGGGGCGGTGAAAATTTCAGGGCAGCCGTTGTGGAGTTTAAAGCCGGAAAAGCAAGCATTGTAGGCAATGTGGAAAAACAACGCTTGTCGAAGGCGGAAACGAAAGGCTTTAACCGGGAAAAATTGCATGAAACAATGGCGCGCTACATCAGCCGGCTGCAAGCGCTGGACAATACGGTAACCCGCATCGGCTATTGTTTTTCTTATGCGGCGAAATCGGAACCGAATGGGGATGCCGCACTGCTGTACTGGACAAAAGGCATTGACATTCCCGATATGATTGGTGAGCCTGTGGGCGAGCCGCTGCTCAACTACCTGAATAATTACAAGGATATCAATACCCGGTTCAACAACATTAAAGTCATTAACGACACGGTAGCCTGTTTATTTGCAGGCTTAGATGAAACCGGTTATGATTCCTACATAGGCTTGATTGTGGGCACGGGCACCAACATGGCCGGACTGATGCCCTCGAATAAGGTGGCCAAACTCAACAGCCAGTCGGCGAAATTAATTCCTATCAATTTGGAGTCGGGAAATTTCAGGCCGCCGCATCTTACGGTGATTGACGGCATGGTTGATGCCATGTCGAACAATAGGGACGAGCAGCGTTTTGAAAAGGCTATTTCGGGCGGCTATCTGGGTGAATTGTTTAAAATGTCTTTCCCTTACGAAAAAATCAAGTATAATTTTAGCGGCGGCGATTTGGCCGCAGTAATTAATCACCCTTCGGCACATCCCGAAGAGCAGGTGAAGGTGGCGCGCGCTATTTACGACCGTTCCGCCAAATTAGTAGCTGCTTCCATTGCGGGCTTTGTAAGGGTGCTGACGGAGCACGACGCCTCCATTAAAAAAATAGCCCTGGCGGCCGACGGCAGTGTGTTCTGGGGTAAAAACAACAACGGGGAATATGCTTACAAAAATCTTGTTGAGCAAGAATTATCTTCGCTCTTGCCTCAGGGTGTCACGGTCACTATCATGAATGAGAAAAAGGATCCCAACCTGGTGGGCTCAGCCATTGCGGTGCTGGCGTGATGGGCGGGTGGATTTTCTTTAATTCATTTTCAACCCGTTTTCAATCTCTTCAATTGTCGGTAAANNAAATACTTTTGTCAACTCATATTCCGAAATTCCTATCGGCTGTCTGATATTTTTCAACGCATAATCGGCTACTATGCTGTTTTTATCCTTACAAATAATTAACCCAATGGTCGGATTATCGGCTTCGTGTCGCAACAAATCATCAACTGCTGCCATATAGAAACTCATTTTACCGGTATATTCCGGGATAAATTTGGTTGTTTTTAGTTCTACTACTACAAAACAACGTAATTTTAAATGATAGAACAACAGATCTATGAAGAACTCCGACTCCCCCACTGTCAACGGATATTGCCGCCCTACATAAGCAAAACCACTACCCAATTCAAGCAATAAACCGGTGATATTATCAACCAGCGCGGTTTCCAGTTCTTTTTCATTATGCTTCTCCGTCAATGCGAGAAAATCAAAACAATAGGGATCCTTCAAGGTTTGCTTTGCCAAATCACCCTGAATGGCAGGCAAAGTGTTGGAGAAATTAGTAATAGCATTACTTTCAGCAAAATACAAACCGGAGTCTATTTTATGTTCTAAAATGCTCCGGCTCCAACCGTTTTCTATTGTTTTATTCACATAAAATAAGGCTTCATCAATTGATTTACATTTTGTTATGATATACAGGTTATGTCCCCAGGGAATTTGTCCAACAAGTTGTTGGATAACTAAGTTGTCCGGCAATTGGGCAACAACTTGTTGCCCAATTATATGTTCTTGATTATAAAATAAATAGAACTGTCGACAATATTTAAGATTTCTTAATGAAAATCCCTGCACTTGCGGAAATTCTTTCTTCAAGTCATTGCTCAACTGTTGCAATAATTTATCTCCATATTTGGCATTGCCCTGCTTCTCCACAATCTGCTTTCCCAAATCCCAATACAGATTTAAGAGTTCGGTATTAACTCTAATTGCCGCTTTAATCTGGCTCTGCCTGATACGCGACTTAATGTCTACCAGCCACTGTTTATAAGCGGCATCGATAATTGATACATCCATGAATAAACAATAAAACGTAATAACGTTTAATAAGTGGTAGGGTGGATTTTCTAACTTTAATTCAATGCAAAGGTAGCAATAGTTTTTGTTTTGGGCAAAAACAATATAGCCCCTTCCAACCGGAGCAAGTCCGCCGGCGGCGGAAAATTCTCTACTTATTTTTTCACACAACGAACCGAAAAGCTGGCCTCCTTATTGGTATTGAGCAGGAAGCTATAGCCACCGGTGAAGTACAGGTAGTAGCCGCTGCCGGTAGTGCTCTGCGTAGACGACCAATAGTAGCCGTAGGTAGACTGATAGGCGAGCGAACCATTATTGTTGGCACGGTAGCCTACAGCCGGCAAAAAGATACAGCCGTCCATATTGTTTGGCAACGAACAAACAGTATGCTTATGCCCATAGAAACGACCCGCAACTTGATTGCCACGCACCCCGGCATCCGCCCAGCTACTACCGGTTTCACCCAATGCCATCCATTCATCGCGGGTTGGCACACGCCAACCGGTGGGACAAGGATTATTAGCCGTAGTCCAGTTCGCATTTTCATTGATAGGCGAAGGCCAATTTGTAACATCACCGGTAGTCGGCCAAGCAATGGCGCGGTTAAACTGATAGAATTTAGTATACATGTCGGGGCGGACAGCAAAGGTTTGATAGTCGTCCACATTGTATGCAGCCCATTCTACACCGTCAACTTCTATACCGGCAATGGGAACAAAATCGGGTATCACCAGGTTGCACGTAGCCGTTTTCTTTCCATCGTCTGTAGTCACCGTAATGGTAGCGCTACCGGGTGCCATGGCGGCAACTTTACCGTCGTTGTCCACTGTGGCGGTAGCCGTACTGCTGCTTGTCCATGTCACATGCTTATTCGTGGCATCGGCAGGCAATACAGCAGCCGTTAAAGTCATTGTACTGCCGACAGCCATTGAGGTGGAAGATCGATTGAGTTTTACTCCGGTTACAGGTATCGACGTCAGTTTTTTAAGTTCTTCCCTCGACAACTCGGGGTAGTTGCAAGCGGCCGGCAAGAGCACGGTGACTAAAAACAATATTAATTTCCCTGCCTTTTTCATACATTTATATATTTAATCCTATGCCGAAATTTATATCCCCCAGCCTTTGCCGGCTATACGCATTGTACGTTGACTGTTTGTTTGTAGGGTTGGTAGTTATTTTTACGAAATTCCACCTCGTGTTGTCCTATCAGCAATTTGTTCATCAGGTAAGGTGTTTGCTGGCCGGTGGCTTGTCCGTCCACATAAATATCGGCGGCAGAGGGTGTAGAGGTAATATCCAATGAACCGTAAATGGGTGTCGGAGCCTGCAAGGGAACTGTTTTGTCTTCACCGGCTTTCAGGCTAAGCGTAGCCAGCGAAGGACGGTGCGAGGCCTTTTTTACTTCCACTTTATAGTTGCCCGGCAGCAGCCTGCCTTTCCATTGGCCGGCGGCTTTGCGTTCGTCGTTAATATAAATATCGCCGGCGGCATTCAAGGTCACATTGGCAAAATTGGCTTGCAGGGTGATATTTTCGTTGTATGTTTGCCCCTCGGCAATAGTTATTTTTTTTGAATTTGGTAAATACATTGTTTTCACCACGCGCACTTCATGTTCGCCACTGCGCAGTTGATTAATGATAAGTGGTGTTAGCCCGCGTTTTTCGCCGTTAATAAAAACTTCGGCGCCTTCTTCGGGCAAACTGCTTATCGAAAGTGTTCCAAATGTAATCCAGTCTTTTTAAGGCATACGCCGTTTGATAATTTTCAATGAAATTAATAATGGCTACCCGCGAATACTCGTCCCATTGCCGGTGCTGCACGATATCGGCATACGCCGATTTTGAAAGTCCGAAAGACAGGGATTGAATTTTCTTTTCTTTTTGGGATATATTCAATACAATATCTTCTACAAACACCCTGCGGTTGTTGTTAAAGCTAAAGCGCATAGGCAGCGAGCGCACCAATATTCCATCTTCAAATCTCAGGAATACATAGTTGGGCTTGGCCACTATCCGGCCATTGCCGTATTTCACCAGCTTTAAGAAAATGTCGTAACCATCCGGTGTAAAGCAATCCTCTACACTTTCATATTGTTTCGTGCGAATGGCATATTCCAGCTTAACGCGCAAGGTTTTGTGCAGGTCATCGTTGCCAAACATTTCAGCTACCCCCTGCCCGTCCTTTGCACCTACGGTGACCGACCAGCATAGCTGCTACGCCGGTGAATGTTTTTTTGAGCATGATGAAAATCATTTATATACAGACAAAGATAGTGATTTTTTGTATATTTTAAAAGTTGTTGCCCAATTGCCCCGGAATATCTGTTCACACAAAATGTTAAATTCTATTGCTATTTGTAAATTAATATTGTCATTTGTAAATTAATATTTATCTTTGTAAAAAGATTTTAGATGAAGATATTTAATCGATATATCATAGATGCTTGTGCCGGCAAACATGCGTCGTCCAAAAAAGCATTGGAAAAACTCATTAAGAGTCTTAGAAATTTTAATGGTCACAACCATAATGATCTATTGGTTACTTTCCCAAATGCTGATTATGTGGGAGGAGATCGTTACGTATTTGATGTAAAAGGAAATCATTTTAGAGTAGTATGTATCATTATTTTTTTTGACGGCTTAGCTTTTGTTCGCTTTGCCGGGACACATGCTGAGTATGATAAAATTAACGCTTCAAAAATTTAATGCTTTATGATAAAAGAGATTACAACACGCAAAGAGTATACCACGGTTATGGCCCGGGCAGAAGAAATAGTTGCCAAAGCGGACTCTATCGGTGGTTTTGGAAAACTGTCTAAAGAAGAACTGGAAGAGTTTGCAAATATAGCAACGGTTGCTGAACGATATGAAGTAGAGGTATTGAAATTAACGCCGCCTTTTACCGGCAAGAGTGCCAATCCTGCCCTTCTTCAGTTGGAAGAAGAAATGTATCACCGGCGAATGAAACAGAAAGACAT
>DBDM01000030.1:4972-5148 GCA_002293585.1 Bacteroidales bacterium UBA932 | reverse complement strand
GGGCGACAAGTCGCGCTTGCCGTATACTTCACCGTTGCAGATCCATACTTTAATACCGAGAACTCCTACTTTAGTGTGCGCTTCGGCCAAGGCAAAGTCAATGTCGGCGCGGAACGTATGCAGGGGCGTACGGCCTTCTTTCAACATTTCGCGGCGGGCCATTTCGGCGCCGCCCA
>DBDM01000030.1:1460-4924 GCA_002293585.1 Bacteroidales bacterium UBA932 | reverse complement strand
ATGCGGCCTTCCAGCTGACGGGCGATGTTGTTGGCAACGATCACGGCGTCGAGTTCGGGACGTTTTACTTCAAAGATATTAATTTGAACTTCTTTGCTGGTGATTTTCTTTAATTCTTCTTTGAGCTTGTCTACCTCCTGTCCGCCTTTACCGATAATGATACCGGGACGTGCGGTGTGGATGGTTACCGTGATGAGTTTCAGGGTACGTTCAATAACTATTTTCGAGAGGCTGGCTTTAGCCAGACGGGCGTTGAGATACTTACGGATGTTAGCATCTTCGAGGAGTTTACCTGCATGGTCGTTTCCGCCATACCAGTTTGACTCCCAGCCACGGATGATACCTAAACGGTTACTAATCGGGTTTGTTTTTTGTCCCATAAATTATTCCTCTGTTACTGTTTGTACTGCTGTTTCATCTTTCTTTTTACCAAGGATAATGGTCACGTGGTTCGAGCGTTTACGGATACGTGCGGCGCGACCTTGCGGTGCGGTGCGGATGCGTTTCAGTGTGCGCCCCTGCCCTACCGAGATGTGTTGAACACAAATTTCTCCGTTTTCCAAATCCTTGCGGTCGGCTTCATTTTTAGCTTCCCAGTTGGCGATAGCCGACTTGAGGAGTTTTTCCAAACGAACCGAAGCTTCTCTTTTGGTATATTTTAAAATATCCAAAGCGCGGTTTACTTCAACACCCCTTACTAAATCGGCGACTAATCGCATCTTGCGAGGTGAGGTGGGAACATTGTTCAGTTTTGCAACTGCCGTCTGTTTCCTTACTTCTTTGAGCCTTTCGGCCATTTCTCTTTTACGAGCTCCCATATCGAGATTTTCTTTTTATACGATTAATGATTAACGATTGCCCGAGTGTCCTTTGAAGGTTCGGGTGGGTGCAAATTCGCCGAGTTTATGGCCTACCATATTCTCGGTGATGTATACCGGGATAAACTTGTTGCCGTTGTGCACTGCGATGGTTTGTCCCACAAAATCGGGAGAAATCATGCTGGCGCGCGACCAGGTTTTAATCACTTCTTTTTTCTTTTTGCCTTCGGCCATTTCCAGTACTTTCTTTTCGAGACTGGGTTCAATGTACGGGCCTTTTTTCAGTGAGCGACTCATATATTATTCTTCGTTTATCCGGTTATTTTTTACGTCTTTCAAGTATAAACTTCTTAGAAGTTTTCTTCGGGTTACGTGTTTTGTAGCCCTTAGCAGGTATACCTTTGCGTGAGCGCGGGTGTCCGCCTGATGCGCGACCTTCGCCACCACCCATCGGGTGATCTACGGGGTTCATTACCACACCACGGTTGCGCGGGCGGCGGCCTTGCCAGCGGCTACGGCCTGCTTTACCACTTGATTCGAGGTTATGGTCGGGGTTCGATACGCTGCCTACGGTGGCGCGGCATGATACGAGTACCATGCGGGTTTCGCCTGAAGGCAGTTTCAACACGGCGTGGGTGCCTTCGCGGGCGGTGAGCTGTGCATAAGTACCTGCACTGCGCGCCATGGCGGCTCCCTGTCCGGGACGCAATTCGATGTTGTGTACGATGGTACCGAGGGGCATTTCGGCCAAAGGAAGGCAGTTGCCTACTTCGGGGGCAACACCTGCACCCGAAAGGATTTGCTGTCCTACTTTCAGCCCGTTGGGCGCCACGATGTAGCGTTTTTCACCGTCGGCATATTGCACCAGAGCGATGCGTGCACTGCGGTTAGGGTCGTATTCAATGGTTTTAACGATGGCGTTGATGCCGTCTTTATTGCGCATGAAGTCGATTACACGGTACATGCGTTTGTGACCACCGCCGATGTAGCGCATGGTCATTTTACCCTGGGCATTGCGACCACCTGTTTTGCGGATGGGAGCCAACAATGATTTTTCGGGTTTGCTGCATGTAATGTCATCAAAAGCGCTGATGATTTTATGTCTTGTACCGGGGGTTGCCGGTTTAAATTTACGTACTGCCATGGTTAGATGCTGCTATAAAAATCAATTTTATCTTCTCCGGCCAGGGTCACCATCGCTTTTTTGAAGTGATTGGCGCGGCCTGTCAATAATCCTGCTTTGGTAAAGCGGCTCTTACGTTTTCCATGGTAGTTAACGGTGTTTACGTCTTTCACCGTCACTCCGTACATTTCCTCAACCGCTTTTTTAATTTCCAATTTATTGGCATAGCGGTCAACTACAAAACCGTAACGATTCAACTTTTCGCCCTGAATCGTCATTTTTTCGGTTACTAACGGCTTGATTATGATTTCCATTGTGATCCTATGGTTTTATGCCCGTCCGAGCTGAGCGTTCAACTGCTCCACCGTAGCATCTACCAGCACGAGGTTGGTAGCGTGCATCACGTCATAGGTAGTCAGTTCCGAAGAAGTCACTACTTTTACACGTTCGAGGTTGCGCGACGAGAGATAAATATTATTGTTATTTTCGGGAAGCACCATCAGGACTTTAGCGCGGTCGGTCATTTGCAGATTTTTGCAGATGCCGATGAATGCCGAAGTTTTGGGGGCTTCCAGGGCAAATTGCTCCAACACGGTGATAGCGCCGTCTTTTGCTTTCATTGATAAAGCGCTCTTACGGGCTAATTGTTTGAGCTTTTTGTTGAGTTTAAAGCTGTAATCGCGGGGTTTGGGGCCGAAAATACGACCGCCACCCACATAGATAGGCGATTTGATGCTTCCGTGACGCGCACCGCCGGAACCTTTCTGGCGAACGATTTTCTTGGTGCTGTAGGCTACCTCGTTGCGTTCTTTGGTTTTGCTGGTGCCCTGGCGTTGGTTGGCCAGGTATTGTTTTACATCTAAGTAAATAGCGTGGTTATTCGGCTCAAGGCCGAACACCGTATCGTCGAGGACTATCTTTTTTCCCGACTCTTTTCCATCGATTTTATATACTGACAGTTCCATAGTCGTTTACTCCTCTATAATTAGGTATGACCCTTTAGCTCCGGGGATAGATCCTTTCACGAGCAGCAGGTTGTTTTCGGGAATTTTCTTCAGAACACGGAGGTTCAGGACTTTCACCTTGTCGCCGCCCATGCGTCCTGCGAGGCGTTTTCCGGGGAATACGCGTGAAGGGTACGAAGAGGCGCCCATTGAACCGGGAGCGCGCAGTCGGTTGTGCTGACCGTGGGTTTGTCCGCCCACGCCGCTGAAGCCGTGACGTTTCACAACGCCCTGGAATCCTTTACCTTTAGAGATACCCGTAACGTCTACCCAGTCGTTTTCGACGGTCAGGATGTCGTTCAGGGTCACGATGTCGCCCACCTGCAAGGTTTTCTCAAAGTCATTGGGGAACTCTGCGATCTTGCCTTTGGGTGTGGTATTTGCCTTTTTGAAGTGGCCTATTAAGCCAGCGCTGGTGTGTTTTTCCTTTTTGTCGTCATAGGCAAGTTGTACGGCGGCATAACCATTCTTTTCTTCCGTAAGAACCTGCGTAACTACACACGGACCAGCCTCGATAAC
>DBDM01000030.1:1021-1446 GCA_002293585.1 Bacteroidales bacterium UBA932 | reverse complement strand
TCATTCCGATTTTTTTTCCAATTATACCAGGCATTTTATTGATAATTAATAAATTAATATAAACCCGCCATAAAATGCGGGGTTGCAAAGATATAAACATTTTTTGAACAAACAAAGAATTAGGTGGATTTTTTTATTTTTATGCTACGAAATCAAACCACTAATTCTACCCCATTATGTATTATTTCGTATACAATAGGGTCATCCGAATTAAAATCGGTTTCACGAAAAGGGTGTGGCTCTATGATTAGGTCTACATCGCGTCGAAGTTTCATCAAATCGACCTGAGTATCAAAAAGATTATCCACCTTCTTTAACACCAGCGCCACATCAATATCGCTATCGGCATGGTTTGTACCCTTTACATAAGAGCCAAAAACCAAAGCCTTAGCAATATCGTACTTTTCACTAATTGTGTCAATGTA
>DBDM01000030.1:0-934 GCA_002293585.1 Bacteroidales bacterium UBA932 | reverse complement strand
TAGCGAGCATTGATATTAAAACCCGTTATCACATCCAAATAATGAACTTTATCGCCCGGCAGGTCTAATCCTCCTTTCTTTGCCAAAAAACGCAAGTCATGAGTAAATGGGGCGTGGAACCCGGTATTTTTTACTAAATACGCTTTTATTAATTTTTCTATCACAATATGTCCTAAAAACAATGCCCAACTATAATTTTTAGATTGATACAGATCAACCATCACATTATAATCTTTATCTGAAGAAGCTATCCAATAATTAAAAACTTTTCCAATATCCTTTATTTTATCTACCTCATTCACAGATTGATATTATTTTAAGTTTTAAATTTTCATCTTGCTACCCCTCCGCTTCTTCCGGCTTTTCGGGTTCTTCTGTTTTTACATCGCCCAAATATTTGGGTAATTGCATGCCGGCCATGTTGAACAGGTCGTTCAGCGGGGGCACGGANNTGCATGAGGCCGGAAAGGAAGTTGGCGGTAGAGGTCTTGCCGTTGGAAGCGCCACCGTTTTGGCCGTCCCACACGGTGATCTTGTCGATCTTGATGTTCTTGATGGCTTCTACCTGGGTTTTCACCAATTCGGGTAATTTGTCGGAGATCATCATCAACACGGCTTTTTCGGCGTCGTTGTTGGCGGCTTTCACAATTTCGGAGAAACCGTCGGCTTGCTTGGTCAGTATTTCATTGATACCGCGGGCTTCGGCTTCCATCTTGGCGTAAATGGCGTCGGCCTCCCCTTTGGCGATGCGGCGTACGGTTTCCGCTTCGGCCTCGGCTTCGATGATAATTTTCTGCTTTTCAATTTCGGCGGTTACCACCACGTTAGCGGTCTGCGCGGCGCGTTCGCGGTCGGCACGCACGAGCTCGGCCTGGCGCTCGGCGGCATAGGCTTCTTCAAGGGCTTTGGCGCTCTGCACTTTTTCGGCCGCAAT
>DBDM01000094.1:3830-4130 GCA_002293585.1 Bacteroidales bacterium UBA932 | reverse complement strand
CCTCGGCGGTATCATCGACAGGAAGGAACGGCAAGGAAATACGGTGAGCATTATCGATTACAAAACAGGGGCGGTGAAAAATAAATTCAACAGCGTGGACGCCCTGTTCGGCAACGAGGCCAAACAGCACAACGCCGGTGTATTGCAGGTCATGCTCTACAGCGTTTTGCTTAAACTGCAACAACCGGACAAGGAGTTTATTCCCAAACTCTACGCCGTACGTGAATTATACAACAATGAAACCGATTTTCTGATTACGGAGCAAAGCGCCAAACAGGAAATTACCGCTATTTCTCCTTA
>DBDM01000094.1:0-3825 GCA_002293585.1 Bacteroidales bacterium UBA932 | reverse complement strand
GCGAATTGTTCAATCCCGCACAAGCGTTCGTACAGACCACAGATAACAACACCTGCAAGTATTGCGACTACCGTCAGGTATGCAGAAGATAAGATGCCGTATAAGAATTTTTACACTTAGCCAAGGCTTCGGGCGTGCCTTCAAACACCAATTGCCCACCGGCTTCCCCGCCCTCAGGGCCGAGGTCGATCACCCAATCGGCGCATTTTACCACTTCCATATTATGTTCTACCACCACGATGGAATGCCCGCGGGAAATCAAGGCGTCAAAGGCTTCCAGCAGTTTTTTAATATCATGGAAATGTAAGCCTGTGGTAGGCTCATCAAAAATAAACAACACCTCTCCCGATTCGGAAGCCGAGCCAAGGAAAGAAGCCAGCTTCACGCGTTGGCTCTCACCGCCGCTCAGGGTACTGCTCGACTGTCCCAATTTAATATATCCTAATCCCACGTCCTGCAATGGCTTTAGCCGGTCGGCCACTTTTTTGGCCAGCACTTCTTTTTGTCCGCCGAAAAATTCTATAGCCTGATTAACGGTGAAATCCAAGACATCGGCAATATTGTAGCCCTTGTATTTCACTTCAAGGATATCAGGTTTAAAGCGTTTCCCTCCGCAGGCTTCGCACACCAAGATCACATCGGCCATAAACTGCATTTCCACCTTAATTACGCCGTCGCCCTGACATTCTTCGCAGCGTCCGCCGTCGATGTTAAACGAGAAATGCGAATGCCCGTAGCCGTTCAGCTTAGCATAAGGCTGCTCCGAGAACAACTTGCGGATCTCATCATACGCTTTGATATAAGTAATGGGATTTGAGCGCGACGAACGGCCAATGGGGTTCTGGTCGACCATCTCTACCGCTTTCAGGCGTTTGATATCCCCGCGCAAGGCATCGTGCGCACCGGGCTTCTCGCCATACTGGTTAATGGCTTTATTCAAGGCCGGATAAAGAATATTTTTTACCAGCGATGACTTTCCGGAGCCACTTACGCCGGTCACCGCCACCAAGCCGCCCAACGGAATTTTCACATCAATGTTTTTCAGGTTATGCTCCCGCGCGCCCACCACTTCAATATAATTGTTCAGCTTGCGCCGCAACTTCGGCGTCTCAATCTTCTCTTCACCTAACAGGTAGGCGACGGTTAGGGAATGACAGGTAGGAGACGCAAGATTTTGCGTCTCTACATTTTCAATTTTCAATTTTCCATTTTCAATTCGTCCCTCAAACACCACCTCTCCACCATGCCGGCCGGCCAAGGGGCCGATATCAATAATGTGATCGGCAGCGCGCATAATTTCCTCGTCATGCTCCACCACCAGCACCGTATTACCTAAGTCGCGCAACTGTTTCAGCACTTTAATCAGCCGTCCCGTATCGCGCGGATGCAAGCCAATGCTGGGCTCGTCGAGTATATATAAAGAACCTACCAAACTGCTTCCTAATGACGTCGCCAAATTGATACGCTGACTTTCACCGCCGCTCAATGTGTTCGACAAACGGTTCAGCGTAAGGTAGCCCAAGCCCACATCCAGCAGGAACTGCAAACGGTGTGTGACTTCAATCATCGCCCGTCCGGCCACTTGCTGCTCATAGTCCGACAATTTCAAGAACTGCATGAAAGGCAACAATTCGCTCACCGGCAACAGCACTAATTCGGAAATAGACTTACCGCCTAATTTCACATAGGCCGCTTCCTTGCGCAGGCGCGAGCCGCCGCATTCCGGACAAACGGTCTTGCCCATGTAACGGCTCAACATCACGCGGTATTGTATCTTGTATTTATTCGATTCCAACATGTGAAAGAACTCATGCAGGCCGGTGAAATAAGCATTGCCGTCCCATAAGAGTTGGCGCTGGGCATCCGTCAGTTCATAATAAGGACGGTGCACGGGGAATTTGAATTTCGACGCCGACTTTATCAGCTTTTCTTTATATTCCTTCATCACCTCGCCCCGCCAGCAGGCAATCGCATCATTGAAGACAGACAGCGAACGGTCGGGCACCACCAAATCTTCATCCACGCCAATCACGCGTCCATAGCCTTCGCAGCGCGGACAGGCACCAAGCGGATTATTAAAGCTAAACAGATGTTCCGTAGGCTCTTCAAAGGCCATGCCATCGGCCTCAAAATGCGATGAAAACGATTGCTTCACCTTGCCGTCGGGCNNCGACTGGTTCACCTTGCCGTCGGGAGTCTCCACCATACAAAAACCGCCGCCTTCTTCAAAAGCGGTTTGAATAGAATCGGCAGCACGGCTTAACACCTCGTCGTCGTCCGTAGCCGTGAGGCGGTCGATAAGCAGGCGGAACGTTGTTTTCTTATGCTTGTCGATCTCCGGCAGTATTTCTTCTATACGCCGTTCTTTTCCGGCAACTTCAAGACGGGTGAACCCTTCCCGTTGCAGCAAAGTCAGCTTCTCGATAATGCCCATCTTCTCCCCCAGCACCAGCGGCGCCAATACGTACAGGCGGGTACCCTTGGGCAATCCGGCGATGTAATTCACCACATCCGACACCGTATGACGCTTCACCTCCACCCCCGATATGGGCGAATAGGTGTGTCCCACGCGGGCGAACAGCAACTTCAGGTAATCGTATATTTCCGTGGATGTTCCCACCGTTGAACGCGGATTGCGGGTATTGACCTTCTGCTCAATGGCAATAGCCGGTGGAATGCCGGTAATAAAATCAACGTCCGGCTTATTAACCCTTCCGAGAAATTGGCGGGCGTAGGCCGAAAGGCTCTCCACATAGCGACGCTGCCCTTCGGCGAACACCGTGTCGAACACTAAGGTCGATTTCCCCGAACCCGACAGACCGGTCACCACAACTAACTGATTACGCGGTATTTTCACCTCAATATCTTTGAGGTTGTGCATCCGTGCTCCTTTTATATGTATCAATTCCTGCTCCAAATTTGTGTGCTTATTTTTTTACGAACCTGTAAAGATACGCAAATTTTACTATATTTGCACTATGAAAGTGAAAGTTAAACGTGAACATCGCAAGACATTGTTATTCAATGATGCTGAAATAGAGGCTATCCGCAACTTTTGCAAAAAATATAAAATCACCAATCAGGCCAAATTTTTCCGGGAAACTATCATTACCACCATCTTACAAAAAACAGAAGAAGACCACCCGAAGCTTTTTTGATGTATGATTTATTATTGACTATTTATTATTTTAAATTACATATAATCAAGTATTTAAATAATAAATAATAAATTATAAATAATAAATTATAAATCCTGCGTATCTTTGCACCATCGGTATGCCGTCCTATCGCTCCTGTTTTGCAGGGGAGGAAAGTCCGGACAATACAGAGCACTGCGCCTGTGGAAAGCACAGACAGGTGTGAGCTTGTGGAGCGCGTAACAGAAAATAACCGTCTGTCTGTCAACCGATGGACAGATAAGGGTGAAAAGGTAGGGTAAGAGCCTACCGGCGCCGTTAGCGATAGCGGCGGCCGTACGCACCGGCAGTTTGCAAGGCCATGTAAACCGGCGTTTGAGGGTTGCTCGCCCGATGCCGGAGGGTAGGCTGCATCAGATCAATGATAGGACTCGACAGAATCCGGCTTACAGGCATACCGTTTTTTTAATATATCATACTCATTAGAATAACGCCGCGATTTTGCGGATTCATATATTCTATATACCTTTGTAAAAATTCTTAACNNGCATTATGACACACTGAGGAACAACTATATATACGACTTAATTTTTCTTTTCCGGAAATTTCGTATCTTTGCAGTGTCTTTTGGTAAATCAATGAATAATTAAACAAAACCGGTTATGAGAACAATACAACATCAACTACC
>DBDM01000204.1 GCA_002293585.1 Bacteroidales bacterium UBA932 | reverse complement strand
CTCGACCGCAGCTTCGACGAGATATATCTTAATAAGGTTCACTCCCTGTCGATAGCTCCCGACGCCGTGGCCCGTTTTCACGATATGAAGATAGTTTACACCCCTCTGCACGGCGCAGGGGTACGCCTGGTGCCCGAATCGCTCAAACGATTTGGTTTCACCAACGTTACGATGGTGCCTCAGCAGAGCATTCTCGACGGCGATTTCCCGACCGTGGTTTCGCCCAATCCCGAGGAGAGGGCCACGATGAAGATGGCCATCGACCTGGCCGAGGAGATCGGGGCCGAGCTTGTCCTCGCCACCGACCCCGATGCCGACCGCATTGCGCTGGCGGTGCGCGACAAGAAGGGCGAGTTTGTGCTGCTCAACGGCAACCAAACCAACGCCATTTTCACCTACTACCTGCTGCGCCGCTGGAAAGAGTTAGGCAAATTCACCGGCAAAGAATATGTGGTGAAAACCATTGTGACCACCGACTTGATCAAAGTGCTGGCCGACCGTTTCGGAGTAACCTGTCATAACGTATTCACCGGTTTCAAATACATTGCCGAAGTGATCCGTGAACAGGAAGGAAAAACCATCTTTATTGGCGGCGGAGAGGAAAGCTACGGTTACATGATCAGTGATTTTGTGCGCGATAAAGATGCTGTGTCCGTATGTTGCGCACTGGCCGAAATTGCTGCCTGGGCGGCGTCACAACAAAAGACGATGTATGAAGTAGTGCTGGATATGTATGTGGAATTCGGTTTCTTCAAAGAAAAATTGGTGTCGATTACCAAGAAGGGCAAAGACGGGCTGGAACAAATACAGCAAATGATGGTAAACTTCCGCAGCCAACCGCCGAAAACCATCCATAACTCAAAAGTAGTGCTCATCCACGATTATAAAACGCTGGAAACTACCGATACAATCACAGGCAAAAAACAACCGATATCAATGCGCGAAACGTCGAACGTACTGCAATTTATTACGGAAGACGGTACTATTGTGAGCGTGCGCCCCAGCGGTACCGAACCGAAAATTAAATTCTATTTCGGAGTACGCTGCAACCTGCCGCATAAATCGGAATACGACCGTATCAGTGCCGAGATGGAAGCTAAATTTGAGCAAATCAAAGCGGAGTTGTGCTAATTGCTTTATAGAACGCGGATGACGCGGATTTAACGGATACACACGGATAAAATCTGCGAAAATCCGCCGAATCCGCGTCATCCGCGTTCTATTGTATTTTACATTTTAATTAATTCATATTTTCTTGTTCCGAGGCCGATTTTTTCCGCATGCTCCAATCCCACGCGCCAGTCGGTATTGGGATGCACATGCCGGAATTTATCTACACCTTTCAAATCATTTTTTCCTTCTTTATTAATTGCCGAGCCGGACAACGCCGGTGCTGCCATCACCAAATCGGCACAGGCCTGATCGAGCGCCACAGGGTCAAACGAAGCCGCCATGCCGATATTGGGCACCAACGGAATATCATTACTTCCCCAGCAGTCGCATTCGGGCGATACGTCTACAATAAAACTGATGTGGAAGTGCGGTTTATCTTTCAGCAAGGCGTGGGTATATTCCGCCACTTTTTTATTCATCAATTCGGAAGCGTTGTCCCACACCGGTTGTGCAGCGCTATAGCGACATACGGCTATGCACTGTCCGCAGCCCACACATTTATTATAATCAATTACTGCTTTCTTTTTTTCGTTCAATATCACGGCGCCGTAGTTGCAATTTTTCTCGCACTGGCGACAACCCACGCAGTGTTCCGCTTCAATCACCGGTTTCGATGAAGAATGCAAATCCATTTTTCCGGCCTTGCTGGCTGCACCCATCCCGATGTTTTTCAACACACCGCCAAAGCCTGCCTGCTCGTGGCCTTTAAAGTGGGTCATCGACACAATCACATCCGCATCGGCAATGGCCGAACCGATTTTCGCCGATTTGCACAGGGCCGAATTCACCGGCAATTCGCGGTATTCAGTACCTTTCAACCCGTCGGCAATAATCACCGGCGCATTCACCGCCATAGGGTTGTACCCGTTCTCCCACGCGCTGTACAAGTGATTAATAGCATCGGAACGGCGGCCTGAATAGAGGGTATTGGAATCCGTAAGGAAAACGTGCGATTCCATTTTTTTCAATATTTTCACCATACGGGCGGCGTAGTTATGGCGCAGGAAAGCCATGTTGCCGGGTTCCCCGAAATGGATTTTAATAGCCGTAAATTTATCCTTACAGTCCAACCGGTCAATGCCCGCCTCACGTACCAGCTGCTCCATCTTTTTCGGCAAACTGAGTGAGGGTGTGGTATGTAAATCAGTAAAATATACTTTTGATACCATGAAACGCAAAATTAAATTAAAGGTTCAAATGTAGTTATTTTTTATAAAATGACAAGAATTATGCACTTTTTTTACTATCTTTGTAGTTTAACTCGAACCTTTCTTATGAAAAAACAAATTTATTTTCTTATGGTAGCTGCAGCTTCGCTTACCGGTTGCGCAAATCAGGGGGAAAATCCTATCGGGCGCAATGAATTGGCCATTCCCGACGGCGTGCTCACGCCTGATATTCTCAATAGTTTAGGCCGGGTGAGTGACCCGCAGGTGTCGCCCGACGGAAAAACCGTGCTGTACGGCGTAAGTTTTCCAAGTATTGAAAAGAATAAAAGCAACCGTGAATTGTTTACCGTTAACGTAGACGGCAGCGATAATCGGCAAATTACTTTCACCGCTAAGAGCGAGATCAACGCCCGCTGGGTGAAAGGCGGCAGCAAGATCGCCTACTTAGCCAACGGACAAATTTGGGAAATGGATCCTGACGGTAATAATCCGGTAAAAATCAGTGATTATAAAGACGGCATCCACGAATTTACCTATTCACCCGATGAAAAGAAGATACTGTTCGTAAGCGCCGTGAAATACGGCGAAACGGTGACGGATATTTATCCCGACTTGCCCAAAGCGCAGGCGCACATTACCGACGAGCTGATGTATCGCCACTGGGACGAGTGGGTAGAAAGTGTCCCCCACCCTTTTGTGGCCGATTATGACGGCAAAAAATTAGGAAATATTGTAGATATATTGGAGGGCGAGCCTTACGAATGCCCGTCGAAACCTTTCGGCGATATCAGTGAACTGGCCTGGAGCCCCGACAGCAAAACGATTGCTTATGCCTGCCGTAAGAAAACCGGTAAAGCGTATACTTTTTCTACCAATACGGATATTTATTTATATGATGTGGCGCAAAAAGCTACTGTGGCCAACCTCACCGAAGGCATGATGGGCTATGACATGCAACCGCAATTTTCGCCCGACGGACAATGGATCGCCTGGACCAGCATGGAGCGCGACGGTTATGAAGCCGACCAGAAACGCCTGTTCGCCATGAACCTTGCTACAAAAGAGAAAATATATGTGTCGAAAGAACGCGACATCACGATTGATTATTTCATCTGGCGCCCCGATAACAAAGGCTTTTACATCACCGCCTGCATTAACGGATTGACACATATTCACGAGTTTGAATTGTCGAACCCCGGCTATTTCCGCCAGATTACACACGGTTATTATGACATGGGTTCGCCCATACTTGCCGGAGAAAAACTGGTAAGCCTTTGCCAGTCGATGTTACAGCCTTCCGAAGTGGTGGCTGTCGACCTGCAAAAAGAGGAATTTACTTTTATCACGGTGGAAAATAAACACATTCTTGATCAGTTGAAGGAAGCGAAGGTGGAAGAACGCTGGATGACCACTACGGACAAGAAGAAAATGCTGACCTGGGTGGTGTATCCGCCCGATTTTGATAAAACGAAGAAATATCCGTCTATCATGATGTGTCTCGGCGGTCCGCAGGGCACCATCAGTCAAAGCTGGTCCTACCGCTGGAATTACCGTCTCATGGCAGCGCAGGGTTATGTTGTGATCCTGCCCAACCGGCGCGGTACTACGGCTTTCGGCAAGGAATGGTGCGAACAAATCAGCGGCGATTATACGGGACAGAATATGAAAGATTATCTCACCGCAGTGGATGAAATGTGCAAAGAACCGTTTATCGACACTAAACGCGTTGCCTGCTCCGGCGCCAGCTACGGCGGTTATTCGGTGTTCTGGCTCGCCGGTCACCACGAAAAACGTTTCCGCGCATTCATTGCCCACGCCGGTATTTTTAATTCGGAACAGCTGTACATGACCACCGAAGAAATGTGGTTTGCCCAATGGGACAACGGCGGCGCACCGTGGGACAAGAATAATAAGATCGCACAACGTACTTACAACGGATCACCGCACACCGCGGTGAGCAAATGGGACACGCCCATTCTCGTTACCCACGGCGAACGGGACTTCCGCATTCCTTACGACCAGGCCATGGCGGCGTTCAACGCAGCCCGCATGCACGACGTGCCGGCCGAGCTGATTGTGTTCCCCGAAGAAAACCACTGGATTTTGAAACCGCAGAACAGTATTTTCTGGCACCGGATGTTCTATCGCTGGTTGGATAAATGGATGAAATAGATGAAAATTTACCTTGATCTTCTTGCGCATATTCAACAGCAGGGCGTGCAAAAAAGCGACCGCACCGGCACCGGCACCATAAGTGTGTTCGGCTACCAGATGCGTTTCAATTTGCAGGCCGGATTTCCTTTGCTGACTACAAAAAAACTGCATCTGAAATCGATCATTTACGAATTGCTGTGGTTCCTGCAAGGCAGCACCAATATCAACTACCTCAACGAACACGGCGTAACGATATGGGATGAGTGGGCCGACAAAAACGGCGAACTGGGACCTGTGTACGGTCACCAATGGCGCTCGTGGCCTGCAGCAGACGGACGGCACATTGACCAAATCAGTGAGGTGGTGAAATCACTCACCGGCAATCCCGACTCGCGGCGGCATATTGTTTGCGCGTGGAACGTAGGTGAACTAAACAAAATGGCCTTACCACCGTGCCACGCCCTGTTTCAGTTCTACGTGGCAGAGGGCAAATTATCGTGCCAACTCTATCAACGGAGCGCGGATGTATTTCTCGGCGTGCCGTTCAACATCGCCTCCTATGCCCTGCTCACCATGATGATGGCACAGGTGTGTGGCCTGCAGCCCGGTGAATTTATTCACACCTTAGGCGATGCACATCTTTATTCAAATCATCTGGAGCAGGTGAACACACAGCTCGAACGCACACCGCGCGCGCTGCCTGTGATGCAAATCAACCCCGGTGTGAAGTCCATTTTTGATTTCAAGTACGAGGATTTCACCCTGCAAAATTACGACCCTTACCCCGGCATCAAAGC
>DBDM01000043.1:1724-3452 GCA_002293585.1 Bacteroidales bacterium UBA932 | reverse complement strand
CTTCCTATTCAACGGCAAGGAAAAACAGTTAACAGGCAACCTCGGCTTGCTCGACTACGGCGCCAGAATGCACGACCCTGAACTCGGCCGCTGGTTCACCCCCGACCCGCAGGCGGAAAAGTATTATTCAACAAGCCCATATGCATTTGCAGCCAATAATCCCGTCAATTTCATTGACTACGATGGCCGTGAAGTCATTGCACTAAATAAAGCGGCCCAACGGGCAATTCTGAATACTCTTCCGAAAGACGTAAGAAGCGCTATCGTTTTCAGCAGCAACGGAACTATAGATAAGGCTGTTTTTAATTCTATTAATTCGAACAGTGGTAATTTTGCGGCTTTGTCTCAACTTGTAAATGACAGCAGAGTTTTTGAAGTAAATGTTACGGATAAGATAACCTATAAAGATGAAAATGGGAATCTTATAGAAAAAAGTATGAATCCGGTAACTATGACAACTACTAAGGATGGCGGTTTTGGATTTAGTACCGGAGAACAAGGCTGGCAGGGAATCACACAAACTCCGGGCGATAATCCGGACACATACAATTCGCCAAATACCGACATTAAAATTGTAATAAATAGCAGCTTGAGTGAAGCAGGACAAGCACAAATCTTTGCTCACGAAGGGTATGGGCACGGATATTTATATTCAAAAGGGGAAGCGCATAGACACGAATCTGCAGGAACATCAACGGAAACTAATCTGTCTTTAGCGAATGCTATCAAAAGAGCAATAGGCGAGACTATTAAAAATATGGAAAATAAAGAAGATCCCAAACCAAAAATTGAGGTCGACCCTTCAAAATTCGGGCGCAATGGGGCTGCGTATTATTATAATGGTTATTAATTAAATACTTTAAATTATCCACACAATGAAAACAAGTATGAAAACACTGCTATTTTTATCTTTGGTTCTATTCCGCGGTTTCGGACTTTTGGCTCAGGAATGCCCCGAAACTCGTATGCGCAATGACGAACCTGTATTCTACCTTGATGTCGATGAGTTACCTAAATTTAAATCCGATGATTTCGACACGGCATTGGAATATATATGTTCCAATATAGAATATCCAGTTCCGGATCTTGATGTAAGTGGAAGTGTTATAGTCTCTTTCATCGTCACGGAATGCGGAACAATAGAGCGAGTATGGATAGAAAAAAGTCTTTTTGAAGAGCACGACGACGAAGTTAAAAGGGTTTTGCTCTCAATGCCAAAATGGCAGCCGGGTAAAAAGAACAATAAGCCCGTAAATACTTTGCTGTTTTTGCCTGTACGCTTTGTATTGAATTAATTGTGATTGACATACATTTAGCTTTACATAACTTTTAACAGGTAAAACTAATTTTCATCCCCGGAGTCATTCGACTCTGGGGGTGTTTTTTATTACTCCCGTGGACGCCCGCAAAGGTTTGCAACTTCNNAACAATTCCGGCTGCCGACCCGAATGCCCCGAATGCCCCGAATGCCCCTGCCACGACCGAAAGCGCCTCCTACACCTGGCTGGCGGACGGCACAAAAGCCGCGGTAGTGGATCAGGACGGCGAAGGCTACGTCTACTTAGGTTCTTTGATATACAAACGCTTACCCGACGGCTCGTTGGAACTCGAAAGCACCGCCCACGGCTCCGGCCGCATCGTTGTTCGCGATGATCCGAACAACCCCGGCGCCAAGGTCTACGAACCCCAATACCACATCACCGACCACCTTGGCAGCGTGCGAGTAGT
>DBDM01000043.1:0-1680 GCA_002293585.1 Bacteroidales bacterium UBA932 | reverse complement strand
GTCCGGCTTAACCAACCCCGCCACCCCCGAAGCCAACCGTTACCTGTACAACGGCAAAGAGAAGCAGTTAACAGGCAACTTTGGTATGCTCGACTACGGCGCCAGGATGCACGACCCGGAACTCGGCCGTTGGTTCGGCGTCGACCCGTTGGCGGAGAAATACTACCAGCAAAGTCCTTATAATTATGTATATAATGATCCTGTTGTATATGTAGATCCTAACGGGCTGGAGGTTTCTAAAGCGGATTGGGATGAATTCCTACGTATTATAGATGATATGGAAAAAGAAGCAAATAGCCAAGGAGTGGATACAGGTGTGTCGCAGTCTGCGGAAAATGCATATACAAAATATTTTAATCGTATGGGTGAACTTTTATATGAAACGAGCGATGGGTTAAGTGATATTATTATTGTCGGAGATGGGAATATTCAAAAATTAAAAACCGAATTACAAGCAGCAAGCGATAATGGCACTATCAACGACCCTGAAACCAATAAACAAGAACTGCACAAATTAGGACGAACTCCACTGCAATATAAAGAAGATGCCTATCGTCATATGGACAGCGATTTTGGAGAGGGTTATAGGGTTGCTTATGAATCTGCTTTTGCAGGAGAATCAACATTCGGCGTTATGTCCTCATATATAATAGCAGTTGTCGGTAGTGGCGGTCAAGGAGATAGTGGTCCTCGGCACAAACAAGGCGGAGCGATCAAAGGCAGGAGTGAGGGGAAACAAGACAGAAAAGCGGGGATTATAAACAGATTAAATCCTTCTGAGAGCTTAAAAAACAATCCACCACTGATAAAGTTGCTGAAATTAAATATGAATCAAGGTGCGATCACTTTCCCCTATCCGGGGAAAGGTCTTCCGCCGGAAAAATTATAAATCTAAAAAACGTTTACCAAAATGAAAAATGAAGCTAAATTCATCTATTACGGGATTGTATTCTTATTCTTATATACAAGCGTCTTTGGGTTATGTGAAAGATTAATCACTACAATGGTATTCTATTTTTCATGGAATGTTTATATCATACCTGCGACATTGGTAATTATCGCAGCCGGTATGATATATTTTTTCCTTAGGCGCAAGTCCTCCATACCAGCGATAAAGCCGTGGGCTGTTATTGCAATTATTATCGCTATTTTTGTATTTGCTTTTATTGCTCCTGAAAAATGGTTACGTGATTTAGAATATTCTCCATTTGAAAATACAATGCTGTCGTCATGGATATACATAATAGTTGGATGGTTTAGGTGGATAATTGTAATTATAGCCTACATCAAATATTATCGACTTAATAAGCAACACGACTAATCTCTACTTGACGCAAGTAAATATGAGTAACTTGCGCTTCAATAGCTATTCTTTTCGCCCGCTAAGTTATACAACTTAGCGGGTGTTTTGTTTTTTGCAACCGTCACTCACAGCCTGCCTCCGCAAGCGTGAGATCTACTGCTTTTGCTATGACCTCCGACGCCCGAAAAGGTTTGCAACTTCAATATAATTTCCTAAATTTGTTGGAGAAAGCAGAAGCAACCATTCCGTCGAACGACCCGAATGACCCGAACGCCCCTGCCACGACCGAAAGCGCCTCCTACACCTGGCTGGCCGACGGCACAAAAGCGCAAGTTTTGGACGAAAACGGCGAAGGCTACGTCTACTTAGGTTCTTTG
>DBDM01000119.1 GCA_002293585.1 Bacteroidales bacterium UBA932 | reverse complement strand
ATCTTTAAACCCTTCTACCCTTCAATCCTCTCAACTCATCGTCTCAAAACATCAGCTGGGGTCATCTCCATTCTGGAAAAGGCGAAAAGTTTTTTCCCGAGGTCTTTCAGTGAGGCGCCAATGTGGTACACCGTATCATCAATAAACAGGAATCGGTCGTGTGCGCGATCGAATGTCTTTACCGTAATGGCTGGATATTGCGCATTGTGTTTCTGCAAATCGAGTTTTAATTGGGTGGAGATTTTTGCCGTGTAAATAATGGCGGCAACATCTTTCGCCCGTTTGGACAGCAACAACAGGGTGCTTTCATCAACGTAATTATCAATTAACGTGACCGATTTTTTAGTTGATTTTATCAAGCCGGACGCAAAAATGTAGGCGTCGAAAATCTGTCCGTCGTAGAAAATACCTTCTTTTGGCGGCAGGGCGGTATTTATCAGCAGGTCAAATTTGTTATCATGTTCAACGATCTTGTGTTCTAACCTTTCAATGCGTTGATTAATGGCATAGCCCCTTAAGATGTATTCTTTCAGCGTTTTTGTAGCCCACTTTCGGAAAGCTGTTCCCCTGATAGACTTCACCCTGTATCCTACGGAGATTATTACATCCAGATTATATATCTTCACCGGCTTATCGGAATTTGCAATGTGCAAAAAATGCACATTGCTTTCTTCGTCGAGTTCTTTCTCATTGAAAATGTTATTAATGTGTTTGGTTATCACGCTTCGTTCCTTGTCGAAAAGCGAGACCATCTGCGCCTGCGTTAGCCAGACTGTTTCATTCTCGACCAAAACATCCAATGTCATGGAATGGTCGGGTTGGTAGAGGACGATTTCACCTTTATTTTCCGGATCGTGTAGCGTTATAGCTTCGGCATCTTTCTTTGTTGGTAGCATGGCGGTTTGGCGGTTGATTCAAAACGGCTGCAAAGGTACAACATTTTTTGATATCTACAAATTGTGAGTGGCTTACTGGGTTACAAATGAACAATGAATTTGAACAATGAACAGTCAATCTTTAAATCTTCAAATCTTGAAACCTTTCACGACACGGCAAGCGTGTCGCTACACCCTTTCACCCTTCACCTTTCACCCTTCACCTTTTACCCTTCCACCTCTTTTTACCTCAAAAAGAAACAAGCTACTCCGGCCACGCACAGGAAAGCGCCGATGACTTCGGCGGCGGCCGGCAGTTTTTTGTGCATAATGGTGTGGGGAATCAGCAATAAGACCGGCACGGTGGCCATAATGGTGGAGGCAATGCCGGTATTGGTGTGCAGCACCGCCAGCAGCGATAATGAAACGCCCAGCACCGGGCCGAAAAAAGCGCCGCCGAAAGAAGCGGCCATGCCTTTTTTGTCTTTAAGTCCTGCGATGAACTGCCGGGTGCGCCCGCTAAAAATAATAATTAATGCAAAGCCTACGATGCCGGTGATGATGCGTATCTCCGTGGCGGCAAATGAAAGATAGCCGGGAAAGAAAACCTGATCGCCGCCGAGCGATGCCTCGTAGTACAACATGCCTTTTTTACTGAGTACAATACCTAAACCTTGTCCGAGTCCGCCGCCAAAGGCCGCGAGTATGCCGCGCAGCGGAAGGTGCAGGTGCAGTCCCTTTTCCTCATTGCGTTTGAGTATCGACAGGGCAATGCCCGATAAGGTGATGACCATGCCCAGCAAACCTACCGGGTCGCTGCGTTCGCCTAACAGTAAAAAACCGAACAGTGCGGCAAAAGGCGGCGCCAGCGTCATAAATAACTGGGAAAAACGGGCGGCAATCACCGTATAAGAATAAAAAAGGCATAGATCACCGAATACAAAACCCACAAAGCCGGAGAGCGATAACCACCACCATGCGGCGCCATCGGCGCCTATAGGAAGCGGACTGCCCGTGGTGAACCATAGCAAACCGCCCAGCATCACAATGGCAAATAACAACCTGATGAGGTTCAGTTGCAGGGAGCCTATACGATTACTGGCGTAGGAGAAAAATAATGCCGTAAAAGTCCATGAGCAGGCAACGGCAATGGCTATAATTTCACCATGAAAGTTCATAAAGTATTGAATTTACGGGTGCAAAGATATAATAAAATTTCTTGCATATCCGGATAAAAATTCCTATCTTTGCAGAATAATCCTAAATTTTTCATTTTATGGACGAAGGCCCCCGATTGTGTAACACGACAGTAGAAACCTATCTGTAAGGGCTTTGTTCACAACTCCTTACGGAGATAAATTTTGTAAGGAGATGTCAAGATGAACGATATTGATTTTCAACAACTCATAGAAAATAAAAGCTGGAAGTTGCTTAAACAGGAACTTACCAACCTGGAACCTTTTCAGGTAGCGGAACTCATTGAAACGCTGTCGGCTGACGACAGGGTGCTCATTTACCGCATTCTTCCGCGGGAGTTGGCCAAGGAATCTTTCAAACACCTGTCGCACGACGAGCAGGAGGAAATTATTGAAGGATTGGCGGCTAACGTGAAGAAGGTGACGGAACTGCTCAATGACCTGGATCCCGACGACCGTACGGCTTTTTTTGAAGAACTGCCGGGCGAAGTGAGCCAGCGGCTGATCCACCTTATGTCGCGGGAAGAACGTGAGATCGCCCGCCGGCTGTTGGGGTATCCCGAAGACAGTATCGGCCGGTTGATGACACCCGAATATGTGGCCGTAAAGCCCTATTTTACCGTGCAACAGGCATTGGATCATATTCGTAAGTTCGGTCGCGACTCCGAAACCCTCAACGTAATATATATAGTAGACGACCGTTGGAACCTTATTGACGATATCCGCATTAAAGAGATTATCCTGGCGGCGCCCGATAAAATTATTTCCGACATCACCGACAACCGTTTTATTGCACTGAATGCTTACGATGACCAGGAGTCGGCGGTGAAAACCTTTAAAGACAGCGGTCGTTCGGCGCTGCCGGTTATTGGCTACGACGGCACGCTGCTGGGCATTGTTACGTTGGACGACGTGATGGACGTGGCGGAAGAAGAAAGCACCGAAGACTTCCAGAAGTTCGGGGGTACCAAAGGATTAGACCTTTCCTACACCAAAACATCCTTGTTGGATATGGTGAAGAAACGTTCTCCCTGGTTGATCATTCTCTTTCTGGGTGAAATGCTCACCGCTTCGGCCATGAGTTATTTCGAAGCGGAAATAGCGCAGGCGGTGGTGTTGACCTTATTCATTCCGCTGATTATTTCCAGTGGCGGAAACTCCGGGTCGCAGGCGGCCAGTTTGATCATCCGATCATTAGCGCTGGGCGAACTCAGCATGAAAAACTGGTGGTATGTGATGCGGACGGAAATTTTTTCCGGACTGGCCCTGGGGGGCATTTTGGGCATGCTGGGTTTTATTCAAATAATGCTGTGGCAACAAACAGGTGTCTATGATTACGGCGAATATTGGATGTGGGTAGGTGTCAGTGTAGCTGTTTCATTGGTCTTTGTGGTGCTGTTGGGTACACTGTCGGGCTCCATGATTCCTATCATATTGAAACGTATAGGCTTGGACCCTGCTACAGCCTCGGCGCCTTTTGTGGCCACACTGGTAGACGTTACCAGATTGATCATTTATTTCACCGTAGCGGCACTTTTCCTCATGGGAAAACTATTATAATTTTCTTTAAATTGTTTTAAAAAGTCTTGTATATAATACAAATTAAAGGAAAAACTTCTTTTTATACATTGATTTCTCGTATCATTGTATTTAGAAATAGCAGGGTTTTTAAATGAAGAAGCGCAGGTATACTATTAGATCACTGATAATTGCAGCATTATTTGTTGTGACGATCCTTCGGGTTGACGCGCAATCGACAGATGGCTCGTACATGTTAGGCAATATTGCTATGGACGGGCAGCTGCGTATTAGAGTGGAAAGCGGCGGTTATTATTTGATCGAGAGGTATAGCGGAATGAACTGGGTAAAACAATTTTATACTGATCGTGATATCCCTAATATCAGTCTCCAACACAAAACCCGTATCTTTGTCCTGAAGGTAGGGAATAAGACGTACAACAGTGTCGGCGACTTTGACATTACCGATGTTTCGGCGGTTACGGCCGGCGACCGGCAGTATGTGACCAAGAACTTTGCGGCGATGTATTTGGGTCTGCCGTTTTCTGTTACCGTCACCATGCGCTATAACACGTCCAATCCTGATTTTTTGACCATGGATGCCGAGATTGATGCGACCAATATCCCGGTAGGAACGCCTATTTCATTGGCCGGTGGTTTTGACGCCTTTGTGAATGGTTGCGATAAAGGGGTGGCCATGATCGTTCCCGATATTTTAGGGCTTAATAACCAGGCTACCGGCAGTTGTGTGGAACTGACCACCGAACAGGTACGTAGTTTGCGCTTGGTAGGAGGGATTAACAGTCGCGGAGAGGGTTCGTTGATAGGGTTTTTCGCTATGAACAGACCGTTCGACAGGGCGAGATCCGAATATTATACTAACACGAGGGCGCTGGCAATGCTCGGCAGCACCGAAAACAAGTTTCATTTCGGTCCCTATAATGTAAATTGCCAAGCTACTGTCGGCGGTTCCAGTGATTGTAATGCACTGTCGATGGATAACGGCGTGGGCGTTGCCTGGGACGATATTCCGGCAGGAGAGGTGACGACTATAACGGTGGGCTTATCATTCACCAACAATTTAGACGGTGAATTGGATTATACGTGGAACGGCAGCAAGAACCTGATAGCCGGCGTGAATGATCGTGTAACCTTGGATTTACGCTACGTCGGTTGGAACATGCAAGCTTTGTCGGATATCGGTTTTTCGGTAGATCTTCCGGGATTGGAAATTGATGGTGCTTGTACGCAAACCGGTTTTACGAGCGGTGTATTTGACTGTACTCCCGGCGGCGACCATTATACCGTATCGAATGCAGGGATTGAACCCTTCGACACGGCCTACATGAGTGTGCCCATTAGGATTACCCGCTGCGGACAGTGGCAGGTAGATGCTAATTCTATTACGGAAATGAAACGCACCTTGCCTTTAGGTACTCCGGCTTTGTTGACCGTGCACTCGTCCGTGGATTTTTTGCCGGGACAGGAAGTGCGGAAAATTTGCGAACTTGGCGGCACAACGTATACCATACGGCTCCCCGAAGGGATTTCTTCAGCCGAAGATTTTACTGTGAACTTGTCGTATTCCGGCGATACGGATGCTTTTATCGCTCCTTCGTCCGTGAATTTTCCGGCCAATACGAATAGTGCGACATTCACCGTTGAAGCGCTCGACATCACGGCGCCGGCAACATTAACTATAAAAATGACCGGCACTAACCGGGCGTATATCAATACAAGCGATGCCGTACTTAATTTACAAGCTAATCTTGTTTATCAGGGAGTGCAGGACGGCGCTACCATTTGC
>DBDM01000201.1:6468-6598 GCA_002293585.1 Bacteroidales bacterium UBA932 | reverse complement strand
CAGCAAATAGCCGAGCACGATGAAAGCACCGGGAGCCAGGATGAACAGGGTAATGCCTTCGGGCAATAATTTCATGCCGAAGAAAGCGCCTGCGCCCAACAACTCACGCACCGCCCCTATGACCGTAAGC
>DBDM01000201.1:6317-6443 GCA_002293585.1 Bacteroidales bacterium UBA932 | reverse complement strand
ACCGTCGTACATAGAATTGATCACAGAGTTTTTGGCAGCAAAGGCTTCGGCGCGTCCCAGCACAATACAGTTCACCACAATCAGCGGAATAAACAGACCGAGGGTGTCGTACAGTGCAGGCGTGTA
>DBDM01000201.1:5053-6275 GCA_002293585.1 Bacteroidales bacterium UBA932 | reverse complement strand
GCCACGGCGGCAATAGCCATGTTCGACATCGTTAACACGGCGGCAGTGGCCAATCCCATCCCCATACCGTTAATAGCCGACGAGGTGGTCGCCAATGTAGGGCACATCCCCAGTAGCAACACGAAAGTGGGATTCTCTTTAAGAAGGCCTTTGGATATAAGTTGTAGTTTGTTCATTATACAATTACGAATTACAGGTTACAAGTGATGAACGATGAGTTATGAGNNTCCATTTTCAATTTTCAATTAACTTTCACGGTCTCTTTCATTGCGCGGTAGGCGCGATCGAGCGCATCACAAAAGGCGCGAGAGGTGATCGTGGAAGCAGTGATCGCATCCACATCGCCGCCGTCTTTTTTTACCAGCAATTTAAAGGTTTCGGGATTTTTGCCCTCGAACTGCAGACTGAAATCGCCTTTGCTTTTTTCTATTTTATCACCTAAGCCGGGAGTTTCGGTGTGCGACAATACCACAATGTTATGAATGGTGCCATCGGGCAGGAAACCTACCATCAGATTGATCAATCCGCCGAAACCCTTAGTAGTAGAGGTTTCTACGGCAATGCCTACTACTTCATCGCCTTTTTTGGCAGTGTACAAGCGCAACATGCGACCTTCCAGCACTACCGTATCGGGCCTGNNCCGAAGGTGTGTTGTCGAAAGCAGGCACCACCGCCGCGATAGAAGCATTCACCTTTGCCGTCTTTGCGGCCTCAATGGGTTCCGCCGTCAATGAATAGACAACGCCCAGCACGCCGGAAGATACCAGTGCAACTGTCATCAGCACGATGACCATATTTGCAAATGATGATGACCTAGCCATGTTTCACCTCCTCGCCGTATCGTTTGGGTTTAATATATTTATTCAGTAGCGGAACAACCGCGTTCATAATCAGAATAGCAAAAGAAATACCTTCGGGATAACTGCCGGNNCTGCCGAACACACGGATCAACACGGTCAGCAAGCCAATGCCCACGCCATAGATAATCATGCCGCGCGGGTTCATGGGCGAGGTCACATAATCGGTGGCCATAAAAATAGCGCCCAGCATCACACCGCCGGTAAGCAGGTGGAATAAGGGATCGACAAAGCGATGAGGGTTCACCATCCACGAGATACCGCTAAATATAACAACAGTACCGAAAATAGCCAGCGGGATATGCGGACGAACCACATGGCGGAACAAGAGGTAAGCAAAGCCTATCAACAGGGCGATGGCCGAA
>DBDM01000201.1:0-5035 GCA_002293585.1 Bacteroidales bacterium UBA932 | reverse complement strand
CTCATGATCTGCTCCACCGTATTACCATTGGCCAGACCTTCCTTGACGATTGCCAGCGGCGTAGCGCCTGTAGTAGCATCCACGCCTGTCCACGCTGTGGGAGCAGGCCAGGTGGTCATTTGCAGAGGAAAAGAAATGAGCAGGAATACACGTCCCACTAAGGCCGGATTAAATATGTTCTGGCCTAATCCACCGAAGCTCATTTTCGCAATGCCGATGGCTACCACTGCGCCAATCACTACTATCCACCAAGGAATGTTGCCCGGCAGGTTCATAGCCAGCAGCAAGCCGGTCAGCACAGCCGACAAATCGCCGACGGTAGACTTGCTTTTCATTACCCAGCGTTCAATGGCATATTCCAGCAGCAGACAGGAAATAATGGCTACTGCCGCTGTAGTCAACGCACCGAGGCCGAAAAAATAAACCGACATAATATACGCAGGCAACAAGGCAATGATGACATCCAACATCAACCGTCGGGTGCTGTCTTTGCTATGGGCGTGCGGCGCCGGGGAAATTACTAATTGTTTCATCTATTTAATTACGAATTTCAAATTACGAATTACGATTTTTCTTAATCATTCAGTCTCTCAGTCTCTAATCTCTTGTCATTTTTTTCGTGCTCTCATAATCTTAATCACTTCCGCTTTGCCGAGGCGGATATAGTCGAGCAACGGGATCTGTGCGGGGCACGAATAGAGGCAGCAGCCACATTCGATGCAGTCCTGCGCACGGTTGGCTTCCAGTTCATCATACATACTGCGTTGCGTTTGTTTGGTGAGCAGATAAGGTTCCAGCCCCATGGGACAGGCCTGCACGCACTTGGCGCAACGAATGCAGTTAGACGCTTCCTTGCGGTGCGCTTCGCTATCGGGAATTAACAAAATAGCAGAACTTACCTTCGACGTAGGCGCGTCGATATTCACCACAGCCTTGCCCATCATTGGCCCGCCGCAAATAATCTTTCCGGTATCTTCGGGTAGGCCGCCGGCCGCCGCCAGCACTTTCGAGAGCGGCGTACCCACTCGCACCAGCATGTTCACCTGCTTGCCGGCCGATTTACCGGTAATGGTGATGCTGTTATCCACTAAAGGCTTATTTTTTTGCACCGCTTCGTATACGGCCAACGCCGTACCCACGTTCTGCACCACAGCGCCCACATCAATAGGGAGTCCCATGGAGGGCACCTGGCGGTGAATGACCGCATCGATCAATTGCTTTTCGCCACCTTGCGGGTAACGTTTCTTCAGCGGAACAATGGTTATATCATAGTTGTGCTCGCGCACAAGGCCTTGTAACAGCTCAATAGCATCGGGTTTATTGGTTTCTATCCCGATATAGGCTTTGGGCGCATTCAGGGCTTTTTTCAATATCAAAGTACCGATGAGCGCCTGTTCACCGTATTCCAACATCACACGATGGTCGGACGTGAGGAAAGGCTCGCATTCCGCCGCATTGATGATCACCGCTTCGGCTTTCTTGCCGGGAGGCGGACTCAGTTTCACGTGTGTGGGGAATGCCGCGCCGCCGAGGCCTACAAGGCCGGCATCGGTAATTTTTTTAATGATGGCCGGGCCGTCCAATGTAATTTCACGTTTGATATCCGGCGTACGGTCAATTTCGGGCATCCATTCGTCACCTTCCACCTGTATGACAACGGCCGGTTTCTTAAAGCCGGCAATATCAGCCACCGGCTCAATGGCCGTCACGGTTCCTGACACCGAAGCATGAATATTGGCCGACATGAAGCCGGAGGCTTTACCAATCAACTGTCCCACCTTCACCTTATCGCCTTGCACCACCACCGCTTCGGCAGGGGCGCCTATATGTTGGCCGAGAAAAATGGCTACCGTTCCTTCGGGCGACAATGATTGTAACGGACTTTGAGCTGCCAGTTTGTTATCCGGAGGATGAATACCGCCAATGGAAAATGTCTTGAGCATAGGTTTTCGGATTTATATGCAAAGATAATTAAAAAATAAAAATTAAGCGGCCGGCTCTTCTTTGCGCGGCGGGAAATTAACTTCCAAAATAGCATTGGTAGGGCATTCCGTTACACACTTGCGGCACAGGCGACATTTGGAAAAATCGATGTACGCCAAATTATTTTCAATAGTAATGGCCTCGAAAGCACAAACCTTTTGGCATTTGGTGCAAGCGATGCAAGCCGCGCTACAGGCTTTTTTCGCCACGCCGCCTTTGTCTTTATTAACACAAGACACATATACGCGGCGGCTCTTGGGGCCGGTTTTACGCAATTCGATAACTTTATTGGGACAGGCTTTTACGCAAGCGTTACAGGCCGTACATTTTGTTTCGTCTACTTCGGGCAGGCGGGTATCGGGATTTATGGTGATAGCCCCAAAATTACAGGCCTGCTCACAATCACCGCTGCCCAGGCAGCCGTAGGAACAGCCGGTGTCTCCGGTATACAGTCCGGCAGCAACAGCACAGGAAGGCGCTCCGTCATAAACATTAGTGCGCGGGCGCTTATCGCAACTTCCGGCACAACGCACCACGGCGACCATAGGTTCTTTTTCGGGAGCCGCCTTACCGAGGTAAGCCGCTACCTGGCTCATGGTGTCGGCACCACCCACGGGACAATACAAGGCATCCATTGCATCGCTCGTCACGCAGGACTCGGCAAAAGCACGGCAACCGGCATAACCGCAACCACCGCAGTTAGCGCCCGGCAGCATGGCCTGCACATCATCAATACGCGCATCTTCTTCCACTTTAAATCGTTGCGCCACAAAGTACAACACAACCGCCAGCACAAGGCCCAGCATACTTAAAGCAAGAACAGTAGAAATCAAAATACTCATTATATCGTTAGATTTTTTCTATTTCAAATACATACTTCTTATTAAATTTGCCGCGAAACAGGTACAAGACAAAATAATACAACGCAATAAACACTACGGAAATTATTCCGCTCCACGCCTCCGGTATTTTGAAGGCGAACAAAGTTAATAAAAATATTAATAATACGCATAAAGGAATAACATAAGCCCAGAGTACCGCGCTCATTCCATGCGATAAACGCATTTTCACCAGCACCTCTTCCCCTTTGGAAAACAAATGATTATGAGCACTGGCCATTATTATTTTATCCTGTTTTTCCGACATTGAACAAAAAGCCTTACCGGCACACGAAAGGCAGGCCGAGGCAGCTTCTATCTTCACTGTAACATCATCGTCCCGCACTAACTCTACAATGCCCTTATGGGTAATCAATTGTGCATTCCCCATAATTTATTTGATTTTACTGGTTAAAGGATATTTCAGGTTCGCGTATTTAGACAGTCGCGCCGAAACACGGCCTACGATGATTGGCGACTGCAGGAGCAGCGGCACGCGGTTTTCATCATCGGAAATCCATATATCCAATTCATTTTCACCGGTAAACACATCTCCGGCAATCAATTTGGCGGCAAAGCGGAGGGTTTTAAAGGTACCAAGCCCAGGTATCTTTTTTTCTTCCCTGCCGACAAAGCGGTAGCCGAGATTAAACATCTCATCATCAATAGCAAAAGAGAATGGGAATATCTTGCCCACTTCTAAATTGGAGAAGTCGAGGTTGCGGGAATTGAAAAAAAGGCTGATGAAATCGTAGGTGCATGAATAAGCCTTCAACACCGAGTCCTGCACCGGATTGTTATTCCGCTTAATGAACGTTTTGATCGTATAATCCTCATCGTTGAAATGCATGGTGGCAAGGATTTTGTAATCACCTTCATGTATGCTGCGGTGGAAATATATGGGACGAAGCGTCCGCGTGTCGAAATGCCCTTCATACACGTCCCTTACCATGAAAAAATTATCCCAAAATTTATACGTAGTGGCAAAAGCCCTCACGGAAAAATATTGCGTATCGCGGAATGATTCTTCCGAAACGACCATGGTTGCTTCTCCCACGTCGGCGTTAATAATTCCCCACTTGTAATTGGCCACAATGGTCAGCCGCTCACCCGCCTGAAACACCAGCTGATCAGTCGTATAAGTCCTAAGTGGCGGACAATTGACCACCGCCTGCTTGTTCTTCTCCTGGGCGGACATAACGACCGGAGTAATAGTTAATAATATGATTACTAATGTTTTATATTTCATCAACTAATTACGCTGTAATCCACAGCGGAAGCTTTTAATTTTCTTAATTGGATGCAAAGTAAAGCATTTTTTTCGAATGATAACTCAGGGTCTTCATCCAAGATAGCGAGTGCAATACTGCGGACGTGCTCCAACATTTGTCCGTCGCGGGCCAGGTCGGCAATGCGCAAAGTAATGGGCATGCCGCTTTGCTGTGTTCCCTCCATATCGCCGGGGCCGCGCAGCCGGAGGTCGGCCTCGGCCAGTTCAAACCCGTTATTGGTAGAGACCATTAACTCCATGCGTTTCCGCGACTCCACCGATAATTTATAGTCGGTCATCAAAATGCAGTATGACTGTTCGGCGCCGCGGCCTACCCTGCCCCGCAACTGGTGCAGTTGCGACAGGCCAAAACGTTCCGCGCTTTCAATCACCATTACCGAAGCGTTAGGCACGTTCACCCCCACCTCGATCACCGACGTGGCCACCATGATATGCGCCCTGCCACTCACAAACTGTTTCATGCCGATGGCCTTATTTTCGGCCGGCATTTGTCCGTGCACAATGGCCGTAACGTAGTCCGGCGGCGGAAAGGCGCGGATAATACTCTCATAGCCGTCTTCCAGATTTTTGTAATCCATTTTCTCCGACTCTTTGATGAGCGGGTATACCATATAAATTTGCCGTCCGGCAGCGATCTGGTCTTTCATAAAGCCGAAAACACGCAACCGTTTGCTATCATTGAAATGCAATGTTTTTATAGGTTTGCGTCCGGGCGGCAGTTCATCAATCACCGACACGTCAAGGTCGCCGTAGAGGGTCATAGCCAAAGTACGCGGAATAGGCGTGGCGGTCATCACCAGCACATGCGGCGGCACAACGCTCTTGCTCCACAAGCGGGCGCGCTGTTGTACGCCGAAACGGTGTTGCTCGTCGATCACCACGA
>DBDM01000132.1:19193-19564 GCA_002293585.1 Bacteroidales bacterium UBA932 | reverse complement strand
CATTTGGTCGCCTTTCACGCGGTCAAAGCCTTTATTTACGCCGCTTAATCCGCGGAAAATATTTCCTCCGCCGATCACTACACCTATTTGCGCTTTTGCGTCAACCGCCTGCTTAATATCCGCGGCATATTGCTCTAAAACAGCCGTGCTTATACCGTAATTATCATTACCCATCAGACTTTCTCCGCTGAGTTTCAATAGTATTCTTTTATATGTAAGCCCCATATTTTAATTAGGTTAAATCGAGCGAATTTAAAGAAAAAAATCGGATTATGCAAAAAAAATTCTTTTTTTAGAGAAAAATAGTTACCTTTGCATTCTTATTTGAGAATTAAACAGAAAACAAATTAAAAATTTATTAACTTAAAAAT
>DBDM01000132.1:18821-19091 GCA_002293585.1 Bacteroidales bacterium UBA932 | reverse complement strand
GAATTTGAAAAAGAATTCGGTATCACGATCCCCGATGGCGATGCAGAAAAAATCGGCACCGTTGGTGACGCTATCACCTACATTGAACAGCACGCTAAGTAATTATTATTTGCTTTTCAGGCGTATTTTTTTTCGTAAAAAATTTTTATTTATATGCAATTAAAACGTGTAGTTATCACCGGCTTAGGAACCGTTAACCCGCTCGGCAACAATGTTGCGGAATTTTTCTCCAACCTTGAAAAAGGTGTGAGCGGAGCAGGCCCCATTACC
>DBDM01000132.1:10772-18774 GCA_002293585.1 Bacteroidales bacterium UBA932 | reverse complement strand
GCGTAAAATTGATCTTTACGCGCAA
This sequence comes from Bacteroidales bacterium UBA932, assembly GCA_002293585.1. Classification (GTDB taxonomy): domain Bacteria; phylum Bacteroidota; class Bacteroidia; order Bacteroidales; family UBA932; genus UBA932. The sequence goes on along the minus strand of DBDM01000132.1, from coordinate 18,749 downwards.
TTTGCGTTAGCTGCGGCTACCGAAACGGTGGCCGATTCCGGTATTGATCTTGAAACTGCGGATAAAGACCGTATCGGGGTGATCTGGGCCTCCGGCATTGGCGGGATCGACTCACTCACCCAGGATATTAAAGACTATNNATATACCAAAGGTGGTATGGTTCCCCGTTTCAGTCCTTTTCTTGTTCCCAGAATGATTGCCGATATTGCGGCCGGGCACATTTCCATAAAATACGGATTCCGTGGCCCCAACTACGCCACTGTGTCGGCCTGCGCTTCGTCAACCCACGCTATTGGCGATGCTTTTAACCTCATCCGTCTCGGAAAAGCCGACATGATATTGGCCGGCGGCTCCGAAGCCGGTATCTGCGAAGTGAGCGTCGGCGGGTTCAACGCCGCACAAGCGCTCTCCGCCAACAACGAAGAAGCCGCTACGGCTTCACGTCCTTTTGACAAAACCCGCGACGGTTTTGTAATGGGTGAAGGCGGCGCCGGGCTTATGCTCGAAGAATATGAACACGCCAAAGCCCGCGGCGCAAAAATTTATGCCGAAATAGTCGGCAGCGGCATGACAGCCGATGCTTATCACATCACAGCGCCTCATCCCGAAGGGATCGGCGCTAAAAATGTAATGCGCATTGCTATCGAAGAAGCCGGGTTGAAACCCGAAGACGTTGACTATGTAAACGTACACGGCACCTCTACCCCACTGGGCGACATTGCCGAACTGAAAGCCATCCAACAACTTTTCGGCGATCATGCCTACAAGTTGAACATCAGCTCCACCAAATCAATGACCGGGCACTTGCTCGGCGCTGCCGGCGCTGTGGAAACCATGGCTTGCATATTCGCCATTACTCATGGCGTTATACCACCCACCATCAATTTCAAAGTAGAAGACCCGGAAATCGACTATAAACTTAACCTCACGCTTAACAAAGCACAAAAACGCGATGTGAACGTAGCGTTGAGTAATACATTCGGTTTCGGCGGGCACAACTCTTCCGTCCTGCTCCGTAAAATTTAAAAACCTACCGCTTAGGTGTGAACAAACGACTAATATGGGCTTTAGCTGCTGCCATTGCAGTATGCACGTTGGCACTTATTTATGTTCAACTTAGCTGGATTTTTTCTATTCAACAAGCCGAAGAAGACAGTTTTGCCAGAAACGTTCAGTTAATTCTCGAGCGGGTTGTATCTGAAATTACCGAACAGGAAATTTATCAGACCAATTCAACACACAAAAGCCAGGAAGCGTCCAACAGGATGGTCGAGGGACGTGTTACTTTCGATAAAACAGCGGAACTCCTTCATAAGGAATTTTCAAAAAGAGACCTCAACATCAGTTACGAATTTGGGGTAACCAGCGAATTGGGCGAAGTGATCTTTTCTTCTCCCGGCTTTGCCAATATGACCCCGAAAGCCACTTATGTAACCGACCTGTTTCCTCAAGACCTCGGCTATGGTAAACAATATTTCTTAAACTTGTATATCCCGTCGCAAAGTGAATTTCTCCGCGGAAAATTATGGTTCCAACTGCTTGCTTCCATGGGATTAACCCTCATCATTACCATCACGTTTACAGCTAATCTCCTGATTATTTTCAGGCAGAAGCGTTTTTCCGAAATGAAGAACGACTTTGTCAATAACATTACCCATGAGCTTAAAACACCCATCACCACCATCTCATTGGCGGCACAAATGTTAAACGATCCTCACATTTCCGACAAGGAACGCAAACAGCCTTATTTACTGGGCACTATCATATCGGAAGGTAAAAGGTTGCAATTTTTAGTTGAAAAAGTCTTGCAAATTGCTATCTTTGAAAGTGGAAACTTAAAGTTAAAACCTAGAGAAATTGACATATCTGCACTGTTATCCAGCGTAATAGCACGTTTTACACTGCAATTTGAAAACAATCATATTACACTGGAAACAGCTATGAACGCACCGGAAACCTTTGTGTGGGCCGACGAAACTCATCTCACCAATGTATTTACCAACCTTATCGATAATGCCATTAAATATCGAAGTGATGAAAATCCCAAGATAAGGATAACGGTAGAGAGCGCAGCAGAAAACGTTATAATTACCATAGCTGATAATGGTATAGGTATCAGCCAAAAAAGTTTGAAAAAAATATTTGACAAGTTTTATCGTGTGCCGACCGGCAATATACATACAGTAAAAGGTTCCGGTTTAGGATTAAGCTACGTGAAAAAGATAGTGGAAATGCACCGCGGCTCCATCAGACCCGAAAGCTCACCCGATGTCGGCACCAAGTTCATTATTACTTTTCCTGTGATGAAAGAAAATTTAAAAAGATAATTTATGGAAACGAAGAAAACTACGATCCTGCTGGCTGAAGACGAAGAAAGCATGGGTACATTGCTCTGCGATTATTTAAACGCCCGTGGGTATCAAACCGACCTGTATCCCGACGGAGAAAAGGCTTTTAAGGGATTTTGCTCTAAGAAATACGATATTTGTATTTTAGACGTGATGATGCCTAAGAAAGACGGGTTCGCCGTAGCCCACGATATTCGTCAGGTCGACGCCAATGTCCCTATTATTTTCCTGACGGCAAAAACTATGAAAGAAGATATTATACAAGGATTTTCTTCGGGAGCCGACGATTACATGGCCAAGCCGTTCAGCATAGAAGAACTGCAACTGCGTATCGAAGCCGTATTACGTCGCACCAAATCAGTACAGGTAGATCCCGACCAGGCAGTGTTCGATATCGGTAAATATAAATTCTATTACACCAAACAAGTATTGGTGTTCAATAACAAGGAAACCCGTCTTACGGCAAAAGAAGCCGACCTGCTTCGCTTGTTGTGCTTAAACCGCAATAATGTACTCGACCGCAATTCCGCTTTGTTCGCCATTTGGAACGACGACAGTTATTTCAATGCGCGCAGCATGGACGTGTATATTACCAAGCTCCGTAAATACATGACCGAAGACCCCGAGATTCAAATCATCAACATACGCGGAAAAGGATTTAAACTCATTGCTTAATTATGACACTTCTCTTTTCAATTTTTTGGGGACTTTTCGGTTTTCCTCCGTCCACGCATCGTTACGAACAGCGACGACGACGGATGACAGAACGCTATACACAATATCACGGCATTGCTGCAAGTGAGGCCTTCAAGCGTTTCCTGGAGCTGGAAGGATATGTTAATTCTCCCAATTATGAAAATGATATGGAAGATATCAAATCCCTTGTCTACAAAGGCAGTCCCGAAAGTTTAGTTGTGAAGCGTTATCATGAGTTGCGAAAATACAAAGAAATAAAAGCCTATACTAAAAAAGGCGTAGAATCCGATTCGCCGTTATTGAAGGAATTTAAGCAACTACAGCAAACCGCGCACTCAACGGCTTTCAAACAACGGGTGGTTTATCTCAAAAATAAGCAAAAACACAAAGAGAGCGATGCCTACAAGCAGTTGCAGGAATACCGGCAATTAAAAAAATCAAGCGTCATCAAGGAATATTACCGGTTAGAGAAAAAGTATAAAACGGTATTTCAGGAGATGGATAGCTGGACCACTGTGCTTGCGGATGAATTTCAAGACGGCCGATTAAATACTTCCCGGTGGAACACCCAATCGTTTTGGGGATTAAAAATGCCGATGGCCGGCTACGTGCAAAATACCGAATACCAACATACAGACCCGGCCTGCGTTGCGGTAAAAGACCACAGGTTATGTATTACCACACATCAGGCTACACAACGGGGAATGGCTTGGGATAAACAATTCGGCTTCATGCCGCGGCAGTTTGATTATACTTCCGGTATGGTGAACACCGTAGATAAATTCGAGGTGCAATACGGAAAAATTGAAGTGAAATTGCGTTTTTCACCGGTGAAAAATATTTATCACGCTTTTTGGCTCAACAGTAGCGAAACTACTCCGGCCATCAGTGTTTTCAACTACTGTAACCACAGCTTGGAAACCGGCATTTACCGGTCGTCCGGCAATGATCATCATTCACACCGTATCCGCTTCAACGCCGAAAATTTCTACGTCATAGAAATGGAATGGAATGAGCACCACATTAGCTGGCGGCTCAACGGCAAAGAAATAGCCAAAAAGGCCAATACGGTCAACACGCCCCTGTATTTGCACCTTGCTTCCGGCATTATAGGAAAAATCCGGGCAGAAAAATTGCCCTGTCATTTTGAAATCGACCGGATAAAGGTTTACAAAAAAATGTCATGAGTATCCTGATCAAAGAAGTATTGCTGGAACACGATATTGTCGATATTTATATTGAGAATGACAGTATCCGGCAAGTGGGGACAGCGCTTTCCGTGCCGGCGCAAAAAACCATCAACGGGAAAGGGAAGGCAGCAATCCCCGGTTTTGTCAACGGGCACACGCATGCCGCCATGACACTGGCGCGCGGGTGGGGCGATGATATACCGCTGGAGCAATGGCTGCACAACAGGATATGGCCTTATGAAGCGAAGCTCACCGAAGAAGACGTGTATTGGGGCGCCAAACTGTCCTGCCTCGAAATGATCAAAACCGGCACTACCTGCTTTAATGATATGTACGCTTTCTTTCACGGCACGGCGCGTGCAGTGGAAGAAATGGGGCTGCGCGCTACGTTATCGGCCACGCTGTTCGATCATTTCGATGAAAACAAAGCGGAAGCTGCCAAGAAACAAATTCTGCAATATTTTTCGGAAGCCCAACAATATTCCGACCGCATCACTTTTTCGCCGGGGCCACACGCTATTTACACCGTGTCGGGGAAAACCCTGCAATGGGTGCGCGATTTCGCCAACGATCATCATTTGCGCGTTCACCTGCATTTGGCCGAAAGCCGCACGGAGTATAACAACGCCGTTCAACAATTCGGACTATCGCCGGTACGTTACCTGCATCAATTAGGCGTACTTGCTCCGCACCTCATCATTGCTCACTGCCTGTGGTTAGATGATGAAGAAATACAGTTGCTGGCCGACCATGAGGTGAAAGTGGTGCACAACCCTAACTCCAACCTCAAGCTGGCTTCGGGTTTCCAATTCAAATACGAAGAAATGAAGCAAGCCGGCATAACGGTGGGTATCGGTACCGACGGTTGCGCTTCGTCCAATAATCTCGACATGGTAGAAGCTGCAAAAACCGCCTCGCTACTGCAAAAAGGCTGGCGCTTCGATCCTACGGCCATGCCCGCACCCGAAGCTTTTGCCTGCGCTACCCTCAACGGTGCAAAAGTATTAGGCATCAACGCCGGGAAAATAGCCGCCGGCTGCTTAGCCGACCTTTGTTTAGTTGATCTCAACATTCCGGCTTTCACGCCGAATTTCGATTTTATTTCCAACTTAATGTACGCGGCCAACAGCAGTTGTATAGACACCGTTATTTGCAACGGTCAACTATTGATGGAAAACAAACACGTCCCCGGCGAAGAAGAAATACTGACGAAAGCCGCCGCCATTGCTCATAACTTGATGTATCGCTAAATCATTTTCAATCGTCATTGCGAGAAGGCCGCAGGCCGACGAAGCAATCTAATTCCTAATTATTATGGACCCTCGCGTAATCAAATTCCAAGCCACCGCCGATTTCATCCTGCAAAAAACAGGTGGGAAACCGGAGGCAGGCATTGTGCTGGGCAGCGGACTGGGACTGCTGGCCGAACAAATTAAAAACCCGGTGGTGATCCCTTACAAGGAGATTCCGCACTTTGTGCAATCAACCGCTATGGGACATAAAGGCAACCTGATTTACGGCGACCTGGGCGGCAAGAAAGTCATCGCCATGCAAGGGCGGTTTCACTACTACGAAGGCTACACGATGGAAGAGGTGACTTTTCCCATTCGCGTGTTGGCCGTGGCGGGCATCAAAACACTGTTCGTGTCCAACGCCGCAGGCGGGATGAACAGCACGTTCCGTGTGGGCGACCTGATGATCATCCGTGACCACATCAACTTGTTGCCTAATCCGCTCATCGGAAAAAATATAGATGAGTTAGGCCCGCGTTTTCCCGACATGACACGTCCCTATGACCTCGGGCTTATCGACATAGCCGAAAAAATAGCGGCAAAAGATAATATTTCATTACGTAAAGGCGTGTACATTGCCGGCACCGGTCCGTCGTATGAAACGCCCGCCGAATATACTTTCTTCAAAAGCTCCGGGGCCGATGCCGTGGGTATGTCCACCATCCCCGAAGTAATTGTAGCGCGTCATTGCGGCATTAAAGTCTTCGGCATGTCGGTCATCACCAATGAAGCGCATGACCTCACCAGCAAAACGAATGATCAGTTTGAAAACAAGCACACAGATGTAATGGAAGCCGCCAACAAAGCGGCACAAACGATGACCACATTATTCACCCGCATCATTGAGCGGATATAATTGTTGCCACACGGCGCTTAGCGCGCTGTCAACGGTCAAGCAAAACAAATTTTCATTATTGCCTAAATTATTCCGGCATAAATTTCACTTTCAGTAGTACGATTTCCGAGCGGGTTCCTATGCGCACCGGCGGTCCCCAGGTACCTATGCCCTGCGAAACGTAAAAGTGCGTGTTGCCCTTTCGCAAATAGCCGTGGTCTATTTCATACATAGATTTAATAGCTAAGGATAACGGCCATAATTGTCCGCGGTGGGTGTGTCCGCTCAATTGCAGGTCGACGCCGGCGGCTGCGGCTTTATCCAGTTCATAGGGTTGATGGTCGAGTAAAATGACCGGTTTAGTTTTATCTAATCCTTCCGTCAGGGCTTCTACTGTTTTCCTTGTTTTGTTCATCCTGTTCCCGATTCCGGCACTACGGTCGAGGCGGCCTGCCACATAGAAGCTGTTATCTACCGGCACCACCGTGTCCGACAAAACAGTAACGCCGTGCGCCTGCAAGTATTGCACGGCTCGGGGAAAATCACCGTAACCGTCGTGGTTGCCCTGTGCAAAATAAACGCCCAGCGGCACTTTGAGTTGTTCCAACAAATTGCCCAGCTGTTGGCGTTCCACCGGTGCGGGATTATCATCATACATATCGCCGGCAATAAGTACGATGTCAGGGTTCAGCAAGTTCACTTCATCCACCCATCGCGTCAGGGTTTGCCGTCCGTTAATGGCCCCCAAATGCAAATCACTCAATAGTACAATATTCAATGAATCGCGCCCGGGCACTGTTTTTTCAATGGTGATATCCACGGTGTCCACCACCGGACGAAAGGCGCGGTAGGAGCCGATAGACAATGTGATCAGCAAACCCGTTGCCACCGCACCAAACAGGCAGAGCTTGGCCATAGCATAATTCGCGCCCAGCAAAACAACAGGGCTTTCCCACACCAAGCGGCAGATGAGGCGCAATATATCTATCGAAAGCAAGGCCAGCAACACATATAATATAACGGCAGCCCAGTAGGCACTCATCGTCCAAAAGATATCCAACACAGCATGGTCATACCGGCGCTTAAACATCATCATCAGGATAAAACCCGCGGCCATGACCGCTAAAAAACCCACCACCGCCCAACGGACGCTCCCCGCCGCTTCCAGCGATTGGTAGCTTCGGGTAAGAATATAAATACTGATGCCGCAGTAGGCGACCAATATGAAGATAAAAAACATAATGAATGATCCTTTCACGTTAATTGTTGATTTTTTAAAACATCTTGCGAAGATAATACTTATCTTTGTATATTATGAAACATCGACTATTATTTTTCTTTCTTTGCTGGCTGTCCGGCAGCCTGCATGCTCAACAGTTCGCTTTCATCAGCGATACGCAAGAGCCGCTCTGGATGGAAGCCCTGTTCCTGAAAACCGAACGCAACACGGAAGCCGCCGATAGTTTGCTGGCCGGCCTGACCCGCTCCAAGCACGAGGCGGTGTTTCACCTGGGCGATTTGGTGGGCAGCGGTAGCAGCGATAAAGGCTGGCCGCGGATCGAACGTTTTTTAGACCGCATGAAAGCGCAGCAAATACCGGTATATGCTATCTGCGG
>DBDM01000132.1:3292-10763 GCA_002293585.1 Bacteroidales bacterium UBA932 | reverse complement strand
CGTTTTCCGCATCTTCCCAACACCGGTTATATTGTCGTGCAGGATTCGGCGGCGGTGGTATTGTTCAACTCCAACTTTTCGAAGATAGGTGAAGAGAAAAGCGCTACGCAGCAGGCGTGGTACACCCGCACGCTCGACTCACTGAACCGTGACCCCGGCATCCGGTATATCATTGTGGGCTGCCATCATGCACCCTACACCAACAGCAATATAGTAGACCCGTCGGAAGAAGTGCAAAAAGGATATGTGCCTGCTTACATTAATACCTCGAAAGCGGTGCTATTCCTCAGCGGGCACTCTCATCACCTCGAAGTGTTTACCATGCACGGCAAGCAATTTATGGTGATTGGCGGTGGCGGCGGACTGGGACAGCCTTACAAGAAGGCGGAAAAGAAAGCCTTCACCGACCTGCTGGATGAAACGCAAAAACCTCGTTATTTTTACTTAGAAGTCGACCGCCACGGCGACAGCCTGCAAGTAACCGCGCGGGGCTTTACCATGCAGGCATTCGGCGTGTATAAGGACTTTCCGGTGGCGGTTATTGCTTTATAAATTCTCCAAATGTGCCTTTACTTCGGCCAGGAGCCACAGGGGGGTGGAGGTGGCGCCGCTGATGCCTACCCGCTCATCGGGCGAGAACCAGCCGGGCTGCAATTCGTTCGTTTTGCTGATGAAATAAGTATGCGGATTGCTGTCTTTACAGACCTGGTATAAAAATTTACCGTTGGAAGAATTTTGTCCGGCCACAAATACCACCTTGTCAAAACGCCGGCAAAACTCTTGCAGGGCAGGTTTGCGGTGCGCCACCGAACGGCATATCGTATTTTTGACATTCACCTCAATACCGTGGCGCAACAGGGTTTCCACTATCTGTTGGAAGTTGTCGATGGACTGTGTCGTCTGACTGTATAAGGTGATTTTTCCGGGCAAGGCCAACAGGTCGAGCTCATCCAGATCATTGAACACTACCAGGTCATTATTGATGTAGCCGGCTATGCCGATAACTTCCGGATGCGTGGCCTTGCCGTATAAATAGATACGTTCGCCGGCGCGATAAGAGCGTTCAATTTGTTTTTGAAGCCCTTTTACGATCGGGCAGGTCGCATCGATCACTTCATTGCCGTTCTCATGCACGGCCGCATAACTGGAGGGCGGTTCGCCGTGGGCGCGGAACAAAATACGCCGGTGATGCAGAAGCTGCAAATCCTCCCGTTGAATAGTGGTTAATCCTAATTTTTTCAGTCGGTGGTTTTCCTCTTCATTATGCACCACCTCGCCTAAGCAATACAATTCCTCTTTCCCCTGCAAGGCTTCTTCTGCTTTATTGATGGCATTGATCACGCCGAAACAAAAACCGGCCGACGGGTCGGTTTCCACATACAAATGAAGCTTTTTCGACATAAGCGGAAAGAATGGGATTCGAACCCATGATACCCTTTTGGAGTATACACACTTTCCAGGCGTGCGCCTTCGACCACTCGGCCATCTTTCCTTTTCCGGCACAAAGTTACACAAAAATTCTTATTCAACCTAATCCTCTATTAACTTCTTTTAACATTCCTGTGCGGTACTTATTTTCTTTTTTCGTATCTTTGTAAAATATAATCCTGCCACTCTATGCAAACACTAAAGCTTAAAGACTGGAATATTGACGACCGCCCGCGGGAGAAGTTTTTATTGAAAGGCGCTGCCGCCCTCAGTGACGCCGAATTAATTGCGATATTGTTACGGTCGGGCACGCGCGAACAAACCGCCGTTGATTTGGCCAAACATATCCTGGCAATGGCCGGCAATAATCTTCAAAATTTAGGCCGGATCCGGCTGAAACAGCTACGCAGCATCAAAGGTGTGGGACAAACCAAAGCCGTGAGCCTGTTAGCCGCACTGGAATTGGGACGGCGAAAATCCGCCGCCGCCGCTGCAAAAAGCACGCGAATAGTCAATTCACCGGATGTGCAAAGAGTAATGTCTCCGTTAATCAACGACTTAACCCATGAAGAATTTTGGGTACTCGCACTGAATAACGGCAACAGGTTATTGGCCAAACAGAAGATCGGGCACGGCGGAGTCTCCTCAACGGTGGCGGATCCGAAAATTATTTTTAAATTTGCACTCGAAAATTTGGCTACGCAATTAGTGCTGGTACATAACCATCCGTCGGAAAACTGCTTCCCGAGCCGGTCCGACAAGGAATTGACCGCACAGTTGAAAGAAGCCGGCAAGTTATTGTCGATTAACATTCTTGATCACGTTATTATTGCCGGCGACGAGTATTTTAGTTTTAAAGAACACGACTTATTATAATATATGGAAAACTGGGAACATATTTTTTGGCTCTTTGTGAAATTCGCCATCGTAGGCGGCAGCGGCGTGGTGGTGGATTTCGGCATTACTTACCTATTGAAAGAAAAAGCCAACATGAATCGCTATATAGCTAATTCATTGGGATTTATAACGGCCGCCTCATCCAATTTCTTTCTTAACCGCTGGTGGACTTTCCATAGTCACAACCCTCATATCTCGCGGGAATATTTCAGTTTTATAGGCATTGCCATCGTCGGCTTAGTCATTAACAACGCCGTGCTGTATGTGCTGCATGAAAAAGCCCATAAACATTTTTATCTGTCTAAGCTGTTGGCTATTGGAGTGGTAACCCTGTGGAACTTCGTGATGAATTATTTTTTTACATTTCAGTAAAATTGCGTACCTTTGCTGCCTAACCAATTTTAAAACAGTTTGGAACCTCCTGCCTGCATGCTCCTCCAGATAACTTATGCGCCGGTTACTACGGGGCATGTCCTTGCTTTTCTTCTGGTAGCGGTATTGCTGTTCCTTTCGGGAATGGTGTCGGCGTCCGAAGCGGCTTATTTCTCTTTAAGTCCCCAACAAATCGACAAGTTAAAAGCGGCCGATACCAAAAAAAGCCGGCGGATATTGTCGCACCTTTCCAAGCCCAACGCTTTGCTGAGCACTATATTGTTATTCAACAATTTAATCAACATCGCCATCATCCTGTTATCCACGTTTACCATCAATTCCATCGTCGATTTTTCTTTGGCGCCGGTTATGGGCTTTTTGATCGAGACCGCGGCGTTGACGCTCGTGCTGGCTTTTTGCGGTGAAATTACCCCCAAGATCTATGCCGTCCAACATCCGGTGCGCATTGCCGGATTCGTATCGGCCACGCTGGACTTTCTCATGCACATGGCCCGTCCATTCAGTCACATCACTTTTTACTTCAACAACCGCATCAATAAACGTTTTAGCAACAGAAGTTCGGTGTCTATCGACGAATTATCGCAAGCTGTAGACATTACCACGGCGGAATCGTCGGAAGACAAAAAAATACTCAAAGGCATTGTCCGCTACGTCAACATCGACGTTAAATCCATTATGCTTCCCCGCGTACGGATGGCGGCTATAGAAAAGAATACGCCATTCACGGAAATGCGTAAGCAGGTGATCGAATATGGCTATTCGCGTATTCCTGTATATGACAAGACACTGGACAGCATTTCAGGTTTCCTTTCGGTAAAAGACCTGCTGCCGTATATCAATGAGGAGGACGAGCGGTTCGATTGGCAAAAACTGATCCGCGACGCTTATTTTATTCCCAAACAGAAAAAGATCAATGACCTGCTCGAAGAATTCCGGCAGAAAAAAATTCACTTAGCCATTGTGGTCGACGAGTTTGGTGGCACGGCAGGCTTAGTGACGCTGGAAGATATCCTGGAAGAAATCGTAGGCGAAATATCGGACGAAACGGATTAGTGATGAAACAATTTTTGCTATACTTACTATTTGCCGGTTTGCTGTTCGCCGCCTGTGGCCAGCCGTCCGCACCCAAGCCTGCCGGTTATTTGCGTGTCGACCTTCCGGAAAAAAATTACCGTTTGTTCGACAGCACCGGTTATCCCTACCGTTTCGAGGCCCCGGCATATGCTTGTTTGATACCCGACACCAAAAGCAAGGATTATGAACCTTACTGGCTGAATGTGGAACTGCCGGCCAATGCTACCATACATTTGAGTTATAAACGGATAAACAACAATCTGCCGGAATTGCTGGACGACACACACAACTTTGTGTACCGTCACGTGATCAAGGCCGACGCCATTACGGAAACGCCCTTCCGCAACGACAGCAAAAAAGTGTATGGCTTACTGTATGAGATCGGCGGACAGGTAGCCTCCTCCGTACAATTCTACGCTACCGACAGCAGCCGGAATTTTATCCGCGGCTCTTTATATTTCACGGAAACACCCAACCGTGAATTTCTCTCTCCCATGATCGCCTACTACACGGTTGATATTGCTCATTTATTGGAAACGCTAACGTGGAAATAATATGCCTGTTATTGAAATAGTCCGTCACTCCGATAAAAGCGTCACCGCCGTTTGGGAAATTACCGAAACGGAGAATGAATTATTGCATGAAGCGGCTTTATCCGGCGATGAGTTGAAAGAATTACCGGCAACCACTAACCTGCAGCGGCGATTAGAACGGTTGGCGGCACATGCCTTACTGAACCGTGCCTTCGACAAAAAAACCGTCATGCTGCACCGCAACAACGGACAGCCTTTCCTGCCCGATAACACGGCCAACATCAGTGTTACCCACACGCAACGGTTCGCCGCCATCATCATACATGAAGAAGCGTCCGCAGGCATCGATATGGAAGCCTTATCGCGCAACTTTGATGCGGTGGAACGCAAAGCCTTGTCGGACGAAGAATGCCGCTATTTATCCGGCGAGCACCGCAATAGGCAACTGTGCCTGCTCTGGTGCGCCAAAGAAACCCTCTACAAACTTATCGGCGAAAGCGGCATTGACTTCGCACAACAATTGTTCGTCGAAAAATTTACGCCCGGACAAAAGGGACAATTGAACGCTGCCTACACAGATAGCGAGGGACGGGAAAGGGCGTTTATAGTGCACTACAAACAAATACATGACCATATGATGGCGTGGTCAGTTAATTGAAAATGGAGAATTGAAAATTATTAATTTAAAGATGAGAAAATACATTTACAGTGTTATTGTGTTAATCGTAATGCCGGTGATGGCCGGGGCGGCGGAAAAAGATACGCTGATTACTTTTGACGGTACGTTGAAAACCAAATTTGAAGTAAGCACTGCCGACGATAATATGCGTTTTGACGTACGCAATTCCCGCGTGGGCGCACGAGGTATGTACAATAATTTTTTCGGCTACAGGTTGCAGGTGGAATTAAATAACGAAGGTGTGTTCTCCGTACTTGACGCCTATGGCATCCTGCAAGCCGGAAAATTTTCGATCAACATGGGACAGGTGCGTGTTCCGTTTGAAAACAGTTACATCATCACTCCCGCTGAAATGCTTTTTGCCAACCGCGCATTCATAGGAAAATATTTCACGCCCGGTTCGCGCGACCTGGGTGCAACGGTGCAGTATAATTTTTCGCTGGGACGATTGCCCTTAAGCGTCAGCGGCGGCCTCTTCAACGGCGGAAAAATCAACAATCCCGTTTGGAACAAGGTGCCGTCCTTAGCGGCGCAACTGACCGCAGGAAGTCTGAGCCGTTGGAAAGCGGCCGTGAAAGTGTATCGCTACGATGCCGACACGTCGCGGATCTTTTTCAGCGGCGCCGACGTCAGTTACCGGAGAAACAACCTGCTCCTGCAGGCCGAAGTGATGGACAGTTACAACATCGACAGTAAAAAAACATTCTCCGGAGCTTACGTGCAGGGCGCTTACACCATACCTTTGACAATATGTAAAAATATCAAATACCTGAGGCCTGCCTTGCGCTGGGATGCCATGGGCTATGAGTTTTCCGACAATGGTGTTGATATCCACCGCGCTACCATCGGCTTCGACATCGGCTTTTCCGATAAGCCCGTATCTTCTTTATTGCGTTTCAATTTCGAGCAGTATTTTGTACGCGGCAATGCAAGCGACTTCCCCGACATCATGACAAAAGGCGGAAAGCATGCATTAGATCATAAATTCACTGTGGAATTGCTGATTGTGTTTTAATTTTTGCTTTTTCCGGGATTTTTCTTATCTTTGTAAGATATGAAAACGCAAACCATTGCTTTAGACGTACAATCGGAGATCGGTGAATTGGAAGCCGTGCTGCTCCACACCCCCGGCCCCGAAGTGGAGAATATGACGCCCAAAGATGCACAGCGTGCATTGTACAGCGATATTCTCAATCTCTCTATTGCCCAAAAAGAATATGAGCAAATTGAAGGGGTGCTTTCAAAGGTAACCACTACTTATCAAATAAAAGATTTGCTGCTGAATGTGTTGGAAAACGACACGGAACGGCAGGCGCTGATACGCAAAATTTGTGAGGCGGAAGACGTTCGCGATTCCTTCGACAGGCTGATGGAACTGCCTGCCCGCACCCTGTGCCGCGTGCTGATTGAGGGCCTTCCGGCACGCATTGATAACCTCACGGCTTTCCTCAACGATGATTATTATGCCTTATTTCCGCTGTATAATTTTTATTTCACCCGCGATGCGGCGATGACCATCGGACAACGCGCGTTCATCGGCAAAATGGCGAATAAAGTACGGTTGCGCGAATCGCTGATCATGGAAGCGATCTTTTCCAACAACACCATGCAAACACAGGAAGTGGTGAATCCTTACATATCGACCAATCATCCTAAGGTGCTGATGGAAGGCGGCGACGTGCTGGTGGCCCGTGAAGATATACTGATCGTGGGCAACGGCCTGCGCACCTCATCGCAGGGGATAGACTTTCTGGTGTCGCAACTGCGTCACACCGAAGAGCGCATGCACATCTTAGTGCAACAACTGCCCCAACAACCCGAATCGTTTATCCACCTCGACATGGTGTTCACCTTGCTCGACAAGGATAAGTGCATGGTGTTTAAACCGGTGATCTTAGATGATAATCCGCTCGACACTATCCATATCACCGTAGAAAACGGCAAGGTCAATAAAATTGCCTACGTGCCGGGCCTGCTGCCCACACTGAAAAAATTAGGCATGGAACTGGAACCGGTGATCTGCGGCGGCACTAAGGACGAATGGATAGAAGAACGCGAACAGTGGCATAGCGGCGCTAATTTTTTCGCCTTCGCTCCCGGCAAGGTGATGAGCTACGCCCGCAATATTCACACGATAGAAGAAATGGACAAGCACGGCTTTGAGATCATCACTGCGGCCGACGTGATTAGCGGAAAAGCCAATCTCAAAAAGAGCCGGCGCTGCGTGGTCACCATCGACGGGTCGGAACTGCCCCGCGGCGGCGGCGGCGCCCGCTGCATGACCATGCCTCTGCGCAGAAAGGCTATTCAATGGTGAAGGGCTACGAAGTTGGCAGCTTCAGGATTTATTATTTACTATTTATTATTTTTTTCATTCTCAAAGTCTCAAGATCCCAAGGTCTCAAAGTTTTGTCCCTAATCTCTTAGTCACTTAAATGAACATTGACATTAATACCGGCGCCATCAC
>DBDM01000132.1:2337-3233 GCA_002293585.1 Bacteroidales bacterium UBA932 | reverse complement strand
CGCCGGAACGCTCGACCCGCTGGCCACGGGCCTGCTATTGGTGTGCGTAGGCAAAGCCACCAAATTAGCCGACAGCCTGCAAGCCGGAGAAAAGGAATATGTGGCCGACGTCCGGTTCGGCGCCACCACGCCCTGCTTCGACCTGGAAAAAGACATCGACGCCACCTACCCTTTCGAACATATCACCCGGGAAGCCGTGGAGCAAACACTGTTGCAATTTACCGGCACGCAGGAACAGGTGCCGCCCATTTTTTCGGCCAAATTGATAGACGGAAAACGCGCCTATGAGTTAGCTCGTGCAGGCCGGGNNCCCTTTCGAACATATCACGCGGGAAGCTGTGGAACAGGCGCTCCGGCAATTTACCGGAACACAGGAACAAGTGCCGCCGGTTTTCTCGGCCAAACTCATCGACGGCAAACGCGCCTATGAAATAGCCCGTGCAGGCAAAGAAGCCGAAATGAAACCTGCCGTCGTCACCATCAGCCGGTTGCAATTAGAAAGCTTCGTTTTGCCCGATATAAAAATCAGAATTAACTGTAGTAAAGGAACTTATATCCGATCTTTGGCGCGCGATCTGGGTATAACGCTGCAAAGTGGCGCCCATCTTACCGGGCTACGGCGCACGCGCAGCGGAACGTACAGTGTAGAAGAATCTTACACTATTGACCAGGCAGAAAATAACATAAAAAATATGGAAATATCTTAAAAAATATTATCTTTGCCGCTCTTTAGGCGTATAATTTTTATGAAACTATCACACTTTAACTTCAAACTTCCCCCCGAACTTATTGCAAAATATCCGGCTAAATACCGCGACGAATCGCGGTTGATGGTGTTGCACCGCAAAAACGGCAAGATAGAGCATAAGGTATTCAAAGATATTATCAAATATTTT
>DBDM01000132.1:0-2227 GCA_002293585.1 Bacteroidales bacterium UBA932 | reverse complement strand
GCACGCAAAATCCGCATCGGCAATAAATTGTATTTCGGTGAAAACGATGCGTTGGTGGCCGAAGTGATCGACAACACGACTTCCCGCGGCCGCACTTTGCGTTTTCTGTTCGACGGCACTTACGAAGAGTTTAAGAAAACATTGTTCTATCTCGGTGAAATGCCCTTGCCCAAATGGATCCGCAAACAGGTAGAGCCTGTCGACACGGAGCGGTACCAAACTATTTTCGCCAAGCACGAAGGTGCAGTGGCCAGTCCCGCCGCCGGATTGCACTTCAGTCGCGAACTGATGAAACGGCTCGAAATTAAAGGCGTTAATCTTGCGGAGATCACACTCCACATGGGCTTAGGAAGTTTTCGCACGGTAGATGTGGAAGACCTCACCAAACATAAGATGGATTCGGAACAAGTGTCCATATCCCCGGAAACCGTTAATATCGTCAACAAAGCCAAAGAAACCCGGTCAAACATCTGCGCCGTAGGCACCACTGTGCTGCGCGCGGTGGAAACATCGGTAACCACGCAGGGACTGCTGAAACCTTATGAAGGCTGGACCAATAAGTTCATTTTCCCGCCCTACGAATTTAGCGTACCCAACCGCTTGGTTACTAACTTCCATCTTCCGTTGTCGACACTGCTCATGTCGGCGGCCGCATTCGGAGGCTACAATCATGTAATGCACGCCTACGAAATTGCCGTGAAAGAAAAATACCGTTTCGGCAGCTACGGCGACGCTATGATTATTATGGAATAGGCCTCACCCCAAAAGAGACGCAAAATTTTGCGTCTCTACCATCACAACACAATAAAACTGTCAAATTTTAATATAACCACTATGCCACTCGAAGAATTGAAATACTACATCGCCATTGAATTAATTCCCGGCGTGGGGAGTGTTTTGGCCAAACGATTGATCGCCTACTGCGGTGGCGCCGAAGCCGTATTCCGTTCCGGACAGCGCCACCTGCAAAAAATCCCGGGCATCGGTAGCAGCCTTTCCCGCGAAATCGGCACACAACAAGTGTTGAAACAGGCGGAAGAAGAACTCCGGTTCATCGAGAAATACCATATCGACGCCCTTTGCTATGTCGATCCGCGCTACCCCGAACGGCTGCGGCAGTGCGAAGACGGTCCCGTAGTATTATTCTCAAAAGGGAAAGTTGATTTTTCCCGGAGCAAATTTCTCAGCGTAGTAGGCACACGTCATGCCACGGCCTACGGCACCGCCGTTTGCGAAAAGATCATCGGCGGACTGGCGGAGCGCGGTCACCAGGTGGTTATCGTCAGCGGACTGGCCTACGGCATCGACATCTGCGCCCACCGCACCGCCCTGCAACACGGGCTCGACACAGTGGCTGTGATGGCCACCGGCCTCCACCAAATATACCCCTCGTCCCACACCGCCGTAGCCAAACAGATCACGCAACAGGGCGCCTGTGTGAGCGACTTCACCTCGGGCGCCGTGCTCGACCGCAATAATTTCCTTAAGCGCAACCGCATCATCGCCGGATTGTCCGACGCCACGCTGGTGGTGGAATCGCGCGCCAAAGGCGGGGCGCTCGTCACCGCCGACATTGCCGGGTCGTATAACCGCGACGTGCTGGCCTGTCCGGGGCGCGCCGGCGACACCGCGTCGGAAGGTTGCAATACCCTCATCCGCCTCAATAAGGCCGCATTGGTGCAAAACGCCGAAGAGGTGGAATATGCACTGGGGTGGGAAAGCGCCGGCGCGCCCAAACAACTGCCTTTATTCGATAATTTCACCGAAGAAGAACAAGTCATTATCAACGCCCTCAAAAATAACGGACAGACGGGCATCGACACCTTAAGCTACCAAACCGACATCCCCGCTGCGAGACTTTCGGCGCTACTGCTGGGACTGGAATTTAAGGACATCCTCAAAAGCCTCCCCGGAAAACAATACATGCTCCGGCCGTAAAGGGGGTGGAAAAATAAAAATGCAATTTCGGATATGCCAAGCGTTTATTACATAGATTCCGATGCCATTTTAAAGCAGTTGTTTATAAATGAGAATAGGCAGCCTATCGTTCATCTCTAATCTCTTAGTCTCTCGTCTCTCGTCTCTTAGTCTCTTAGTCTCTCGTCCCTTAGTCTCTTAGTCTCTTTTTTTTCCTATCTTTGTACTTATGATCATAGATACTCATGTTCATCTTTATGCCGGCGATTTTGCGGCCGACCTGCCCGAAGTCATTGCACGGGCGCAGCAG
>DBDM01000196.1 GCA_002293585.1 Bacteroidales bacterium UBA932 | reverse complement strand
GGTAATTTACCCACTCAAACAACGATTAGAAAACTCCTTATTTTTTCGGCTTTAGAAACCGGTTCGTCAAGTAACGCCGTACCGGCATATCGTATAACTTCAAGCAAAGCCAGGCTAAAATAATGCTTCCTATCATTACGCCTGCCGCGCCGGGCAAGGATTCCAGGAAGGTGAGCCGGTTATTCTTTACCCAGGCAAAATACAGGTAGATAAACGGGTAATGCACCATGTACAAAGGGTAAGAAATATCACCTAAGAATTTGCATATCCGGCTTGTGTACTTACCGGCGCTTGTTCCCGAAGCCCCAAGGCAGACAAGCAAGGGAAAAAATACTACGCAGCACACCGTATCGTAGATTCCGTTCATCCATAAATGCTCCGCGCCGCCTATGCGTGGTAAGGCCAACAGGGTAACGATGAATACACTGCATATCCAAAAAGCACCCTTTACCTTAGCCGGCTTGAAAATGCGGGAAAGGAGCAATCCGGCAGAAAAAGAAAACAACAAGCGCAGGGAGCCGCCGGTAAACTCCGTGCCGGTTAATGAAAATCCTATACATATATCACCTAAGGGGCCAAAAACAGCAAACAGCGCCAGGCCGCATCCGGCAAGAAAAACCAGCGCCGCCAGCGCTTTGGTCGGCAATCTACGAATGAACAAGGCATAGAGAATATTCCCGATATATTCAAAAAATAAAGACCAGCTTGGGCCATTCAAAGGAAAGGTTTCTCCCAATCCCCGGATTTCGCTGCCGGGAGTAGCCGGAATCAGCAGCATGTTCAGCAGGGTGGCGACAAGCAAAGCCGGGATAGTAATTTTCGACACGTCCCATACGGAGCAGCCTTGAAAATAGAACATCACCGCACCTATGAGCGCAGCCATGATCACCATAGGGTGCAAGCGTATAATCCGGCGTTTGATAAAATCTTTTGTGGTTATTTTTCCCCAACGGTCGTCATACGCATAACCGACCACAAAGCCCGACAGTATAAAGAAAAAATCGACGGCCAAATAGCCATGATTGATGATTTGATCTAAATGACTGGTTGCAAAGGCTTCAAATATATGGAAGCACAGCACCATGAGCGCCGCCACGCCACGCAGTCCGTCGAGCAGGGCATAATGCGGTTTAGTGTCTGCAAAAGCAGCATCAGCAATTAAAGGTTTTAACATATTTAAATTCAAAAGCATAAAGATAATATTTTTTTTAGAATTTAATTGTTAATAAAATATTTTTCTTACCTGTGATTTTTTTGTACCTTTGCATGAATTAATTCTTTAGTACATGCAACATCCAATTCCTGCTTCCTTAGTATTGACTAACGGGATGGTTTTTAATGGGTATTCGTTTGGATATGAGGAATCTGCCGCCGGCGAAGTGGTTTTTAACACCGCCATGATGGGCTATCCCGAAAGCCTCACCGACCCCTCCTATTCCGGACAGTTATTAGTGTCGACGTTCCCGGTGGTCGGAAATTACGGCGTCCCGAAAAACGATTTCATCAACGGCCTATCCGCTTTCTACGAATCAGAAAAAATTCAAGTCAGCGGATTTATTGTATCCTACTATTCCGCCGAACACAGTCACTGGAACGCTGAAAAAAGTCTGGGCGAATGGCTGAAAGAACATAAGGTGCCGGCCATCTACGGTATCGACACGCGCGAACTGACCAAAGTATTGCGCGAAGCCGGTTCCATGCTGGGAAAGATTGTAGTGAATAAAAAAGAGGTTGAGTTCATCGACCCCGACAAGGAAAATCAAATTGCTAAAGTAAGTTGCCGGGAAGTGATCCGCTACGGCGAAGGCGCCAAAACCGTGGTACTGGTGGACTGCGGCGTGAAGCACAATATCCTGCGCAGTCTGCTGAAATACGATATTACACTGGTACGTGTGCCATGGGACTACGACTTCAACACGCTGGAATATGACGGTCTGTTCATCTCCAACGGCCCCGGCGACCCTTCTTATTGTGATATCACCGTGCAGCACATCCGCAAAGCGATGGAAGCTAAAAAGCCAATTTGCGGTATTTGCATGGGCAATCAATTACTTGCCAAGGCCGGCGGAGCGCAAACCTACAAGCTGAAATACGGGCACCGCAGCCATAACCAACCGGTGCGTATGGCCAACTCCAACCGCTGTTTCATCACCTCGCAAAACCACGGTTTCGCCGTAGACGAAAAAACACTGGGCAAAGACTGGGAACCGCTGTTCATCAACATGAACGACGGCACCAACGAGGGCATACGGCATACATCCCTGCCTTTCTTCTCCGCCCAATTCCATCCCGAAGCGGCCAGCGGTCCCACCGACACCACCTTTTTGTTTGACGATTTCATAGCACTTTTGAAAAAATAATATGCAACACGAAATAAAAAAAGTACTCCTGCTCGGTTCGGGCGCCCTTAAGATAGGTGAAGCCGGTGAGTTTGATTATTCAGGCTCGCAGGCCTTGAAAGCCATGCGCGAAGAAAATATTTACACCGTGCTCATCAACCCGAACATTGCTACGGTGCAGACTTCGGAAGGAGTGGCCGACAAAATTTACTTCCTACCTGTAACGCCTTTCTTCGTTGAAAAAGTAATTCAAAAAGAAAAACCAGACGGCATATTGTTGGCCTTCGGCGGACAAACAGCGCTGAACTGCGGCGTGGAATTGTATAAATCGGGCATACTCGAAAAATACAAGGTGAAAGTGCTGGGTACGCCCGTGCAGGCCATCATGGACACGGAAGACCGCGAATTATTTGTGAAGAAATTGGACGAGATTGATGTGAAAACCATCAAGAGCGAAGCGGTGGAGAATATTGAAGATGCCCGTCGCGCCGCCAAAGAGCTGGGCTATCCTGTCATTATCCGCGCGGCTTATGCGCTTGGCGGATTAGGCAGCGGCTTTTGCGACAATGAAGAAGAACTGAATAAATTAGCGGAAAAATCTTTTGCTTACTCTCCCCAAGTGTTGGTGGAAAAGTCGCTGAAGGGCTGGAAAGAGATAGAATATGAAGTGGTGCGCGACCGTTATGATAATTGTATTACGGTGTGTAACATGGAAAACTTCGA
>DBDM01000017.1:10298-12068 GCA_002293585.1 Bacteroidales bacterium UBA932 | reverse complement strand
ATTACGAATTACAAATTACGAATCTTTAGATCGACGAAGTCAATTATGAGTTTTTGTCTCATCACTTGCCGTCCCATAAACCACCGTCATTGCGAGGCGGCCGAAAGGCCAACGAAGCAAACTCTCACCATTCTTCCGAATTATCCATTGGTCTTTTTTCGCGCAAAGCGCGAAAAAAAAGGGCCGCCCGTGGGAAATAACCACGTTAATTTGATAAGAAGTGCGAAAGGTTGACAAACCTTGCCGGGCAGCCCCATATTAGACTTATAGATTAGAGACTAAGAGACGAGAGACAAGTTCCAAGACCCACCGTCATTGCGAGGAGGCCAAAGGCTGACGAAGCAACCTCTTCAACTGCCTAACAATCTTTCCAATAGCATCTAATCTAAAATTACAGATTTACAATATAATCCCGTACCGCAAAAAAATCAGCAGTAAATAAAGCCACGATGAAAGCTCAGCGTGAGCAAATAGACATATTCTGCAACGAGGTTGTAGGAGACCCTTAACATTAAATAAGCCAGAGCCCACACCATTTCTTTGTGCTTTTTCCTGAGGCTGGGGAGCCAGGTTTAGCCGTATAGAAATAGAATGGGCGCCAGCTTTATCTTCCCAATGTTAATCGAAACTTCCTACATTCCGTTGTAAGGTCCATAAAGCAAGCGCCAAGAAAATCCTTTTCTTGTTACAAAAAGGATTCATGGTTTTGAGACGAGAAGTAAAGAACGCTCAGGCTGCAAAAGTACAAACTTTATTTGAGGCAATAAAGTAATAGAAGTTAATTTTTGTTTTTTTACTCAATAATTTGTTGCCGGGACATCATTACTTTCCCACTGTTAATCGAAACTTCCTACATTCCGCTGCAAAGTCGGTAAAACCGAACAACAACTTTTTTTCAAAAGTGATTAATGGGTACACAAAACAAAAACACGCTACCTGCAAAAATAGTCGCTTTATTTTAACCGGCAAAGCAATATAGTTTAAAAGAGGTTAATGTAGTTAAAAAAAACTTAAATTTTAGAAAAAATCATCGTTTTTTTGCGGTTTTACCTCCAATTCTTCATCGGCGCCGGTGCACCTGAGGTTCATATTGAAATTGGCCGGAACTTCGAAACGATCGGTGACATTGATGTTTAACGTAGTGTCGGCCAATACCTTTTCCATGAATAGACCCCATATAGGGAGAGCCATATTGGCGCCGCCGCCCAGCGCCAGGCTTTCGAAATGCACACTGCGGTCTTCGGCGCCCACCCACACGCCGGCCGTTAACTTGGGCACAAGACCCATAAACCAGCCGTCGGATTGATTATTGGTGGTGCCTGTTTTGCCCGCCAGCTCCCCTTCGGGGATGTAGCGGCTGCGCAGGCGGTAGGCGGTGCCTTCGTTCACTACGCCTTGCAGCAGATTCACCATCAGGAAGGCGGCGCGCTCACTGATGGCTTCCCGGCGCCGCGGGGTGAAGGTGGACAATACATTGCCGCTCTTGTCCTCTATGCGTGTAACGTACAGAGGCTCGATGTGTACACCTTTATTTCCGTAAGTGCCGTAAGCGCCTACCATCTCGGTCAGGTAAAGATCGGCAGGCCCTAAACAGAGCGATACCACCGGGTCGAGATAACTTTTGATACCTAATTTATAACACATATCGGCCATAGCCTTAGGCCCGAACTGTTTCATCAGATAAGCCGAAATATTATTACTGCTCCGGGTGAGGCCCCATTTGAGGGTCACCATCTTGCCTATCCAATCGGCGCGGTCGGTACTGGCGGG
>DBDM01000017.1:0-10189 GCA_002293585.1 Bacteroidales bacterium UBA932 | reverse complement strand
GTAACGGTAGTTAGGCCCGCCCACGTAGGCGCGTACCTCTCCGGATTGCACATCCATAGCCACAAAAGCGGCGCGGAGCATTGACTTATAATAACGTATGGAATCCAAGGGGGTCATCACGGTGTCAACTTGTCCCTTATTCCAGGAGAACACGGTCATTTTCACCTTAGTGTGGAAGGATTTGTCGATCTCTTCGGGCGTGGCGCCGGCTAACTTCATGATACGGTAACGGTCGCTCCATCGTTTGGCCTGTTCCATAATGGCGTCCACCTGTTCAACGGTAATGTCGTCGGAAAAGGGCGGATGCTCGTGCTGGCGCACTTCGGCGCTGAAAAGAGGTTGTAAGTCCTGTTTTAAATGCTGGATCACAGCCTGTTCGGCATAATATTGCATTCTTGAGTTCACGGTGCTGTAAATTTTCAACCCGTCGCGGTCGAGGTCATACCACGAACCGTCAGGCTTGGGATTCTTACGGATCCAGCCGTAAAGCGGGTTCTCTTCCCATTCTTTCCTGTCAACGGCATAATCGTGGGAACGGTTCCGGTAATTTTCCCTTTTCGGCTCGGCGGCGCCCATCATTTTGCGCAACATTTCGCGGAAGTAAGGCGCAGGCCCGGCATTCTGGTCTTGTTGCATGAAATTCAGTACAATAGGCTGCACTAACAGACTGTCGCAATAGCTTTTTTCGAGAAAACCGTATTTGCTCATTTGCGACAACACGTGGTTGCGCCGCTCCGTGGCGCGTTCGGGGTTGCGTATGGGGCTGTAGCGCGTTGGGGCGTTAATTACGCCTACTAACAGAGCTGCTTCATTGATAGTGAGTTGCGAAGGTAGCTTGCCGAAGAAAGTAGCCGCCGCCGACCGGATGCCGTAGGCATTGCTCCCGAAGGCTACGGTGTTGAAATACATGGCAATAATTTCTTCTTTCGTATAATTGCGTTCCAATTTCACAGCCGTGATCCATTCTTTCAACTTAACGGCGGCGATCTTCGGCGCTGCAGAAATATTCCTGCGCAAACTGGTATCGCGGGGGAAAAGGTTTTTAGCCAACTGTTGCGAGATGGTGCTGCCGCCGCCCGACCTGCTTTGTCCGCCGAGGAGGGTTTTCACGATAACACGCCCCAAACTGCGGAAGTCTATACCCGAATGCTTGTGGAAACGCACGTCCTCCGTGGCGATCAGCGCATATACCAGGTTAGGCGAAAGTTCATCGTAGGTCACGTTCGAGCGATTTTCAATATGAAAAGTACCGAGCAGGACACCGTCCTCCGAAATGACCTGGGTGGCCGTATTGCTTTTCGGATTCTCCAATTCTTCAAAAGAAGGGATGTTACCCAAGCTGCCGACGAGTAGTAGTGAAACGGCTAAAACAATGAATGGCAGGGATATAATGACTCCAAACCACCAGTTAAAACGTTTACGGTTCTTGATTCCGGGGAGTTTAAATTTCATACGATTTTACAAATTAAAGTACAAAATTGTGCAAAAAATTTGGATTATACCTTATTTTATGACTTACTTTGTATTTTTTTTAGTACAAAACTAACTTTGATAGTATGCAGGATAATTTGGTCATCGTGGAATCTCCGGCTAAGGCTAAGACAATTGAGAAGTTTTTAGGAAAAGACTTCTTGGTGAAGTCCAGCTACGGCCATATCCGCGATTTGGTAAAAAAACAATTGGGTATTGATATTGAACACGGTTTTGCACCCGATTATCAAATTTCCAATGATAAGGTAAAGGTAGTGGACGAGTTGAAGAAATTGGCTAAAAAATCGAAGACCGTGTGGCTGGCATCCGATGAAGACCGTGAGGGAGAGGCTATTGCCTGGCACTTGCAGGAAGTACTGGATTTGGATGCTAAAAAGACGAAACGTATTGTTTTCCACGAAATTACAAAAAACGCCATCTTAGAGGCGGTAGACCATCCCCGCCAGGTGGACATGAATTTGGTCAACGCGCAGCAGGCCCGTCGCGTACTCGACCGGCTGGTGGGTTTTGAAGTGTCGCCCATTCTTTGGAAAAAGGTGAAACCCTCGCTTTCCGCCGGACGTGTGCAATCGGTGTCGGTGCGCCTCATCGTGGAACGTGAACGCGAAGTGATGGCCTTCAACGCCACGTCTGCTTTCCGTGTCGGCGCCTTGTTCGAACCCACGGAGAAAGGCGAAAAATTCAGCCTGAAAGCGGAACTCTCCGAACGCTTCACCACGGAAAAAGAAACCCAGGCCTTTTTAGAAAAATGTAAAACCGCCGACTTCGCTATACAATCCATTGAGAAAAAGCCGGCCAGGAAATCGCCCTCGGCGCCCTTCACCACGTCTACCTTGCAGCAGGAGGCCTCGCGCCGCTTTGGTTTCTCGGTGGCGCAGACCATGAATGTGGCGCAGCGCCTCTACGAAGCGGGGTTGATCACCTACATGCGTACCGACTCCACCAACCTGTCGGAACTGGCAATCAATGCGTCGCGCAAAACCATTGAAAACCTTTTCGGCAAACAATACGGCAAAACACGCCAATATGCCACCAAGTCGAAAGGTGCGCAAGAGGCCCACGAAGCCATTCGCCCTACCTATATGGAAAACGCTTCCATTGAAGGTACGGCGCAGGAAAAGAAATTATATGACCTGATCTGGAAGCGCACCATCGCCTCACAGATGGCCGACGCACAGTTGGAGAAAACTACGGTGAATATCACGGTATCTACCGCACCGCAAACCTTCCAGGCCACCGGTGAAGTGTTGCTCTTCGACGGTTTCCTGAAAGTGTACATGGAAACTTCCGACGATGAGGCCGACGACAAGACCGACAGCGGCCTGTTGCCCCCCTTAAAAGAAAAACAGACCTTGGCAGCTAAGGAAATTACGGCGGTGGAACGCTTCTCACAACGTCCGCCGCGCTACACCGAAGCCAGCCTTGTAAAAAAACTCGAAGAATTGGGCATCGGCCGTCCCTCGACCTATGCGCCCACCATTTCTACCATTATTAACCGTGGCTATGTGATGAAAGAAGACCGTCCCGGCGTGCAACGCAGCTACACACAATTTGTGCTGAAAAAAGAGGCGGTGACCCGGCAGGTATTGACGGAAACCACCGGCGCCGAGAAAGCCAAACTGTTCCCCAGCGATATCGGTATCGTGGTGAACGACTTCCTGATGAAACACTTTCAAAACATCATGGACTACGGGTTTACGGCCAAGGTAGAGGAGGAGTTCGATGATATTGCCGAAGGAAAACTGACCTGGAATAAAATGCTGGCGAAGTTCTATAAACCTTTCCATAAAGACGTGGAAGATACCCTTGAAGTGTCGCGCCCGGCCAATGCCGAGCGGGTGCTTGGGGTCGACCCCAAGACCGGGAAACAAGTGTCGGTGCGCATCGGCCGTTTCGGCCCCATCGCCCAGTTAGGCGAGGCCGACGATGAGCGTAAGCAATTTTCCGGTTTGCAGAAAGGCCAACTGATCGAGTCCATCACACTGGAAGAAGCGTTGAAACTTTTTGAACTGCCGCGTCCGGTGGGCGAATACGAAGGGGAGGAGGTAGTGGCCGCCGTAGGGCGTTTCGGCCCTTATGTCCGCCACGGCAAGGTTTTTGTGTCTTTGAAAAAAGAAGACAGTCCCTACACGGTAACCATTGAACGCGCTATTGAGTTGATAGAAGAAAAACGCCGGAAAGAGCGCGATAAATATATTAAGGTCTTTGAAGAGGAGGATATCCAGGTACTCAACGGCCGCTTCGGCCCTTACATCGCCCATGCAGGAGCGAACTACCGGATACCCAAAGGAACGGATCCTGCAGGATTGACATTGGATGATTGCCGGGCGATCATCGCCGCCCAGGCCAAGGACAAAGACGGCGCCGCCAAGCCGAAAGCAACGGCGCGTCGTGCCGCAACGAAGTCCAAGTCCGCAGTGAAGGCGAAGACTGTAACGAAAAAAACACCTGCCGCCAAAACTGTTAAAACCGCTAAGGCGAAAAAGTAGCGCCGCGCTTGCGCGTCGTTGGAAGGTAAAAGGGTGAAGGGTTTTAATAATTGAAAATGGATTGCTTCGTTCCTCGCAATGACGGAGAATTGAAAATGAAAAACAATGTGCTGATTTGATGATTTGCTGATGAAAAAAGTGACTAGGTGATGAGTTTTTAATCGCTTAACGCTTTACGTCTAACGCTTAACTTGTAAAAAATTACTAGCGTTTCGATGTTTAGAAATTGAGTTCTTTGAGAGTATTGTTGTAGTTGGGCTGTAGAAGATTTTAGGCCTAAGACGATTTGAAAAATTTATTCATCTTTGTTTTTGCAACTAATTTAATATCAGCAGCAATGAACAAAGAGAAGTATGTATTTTCGCAACTCATAGAGTTAGTTTCCTGGACATCCTTTCAAACCACCGTCTCCGATCCCTTTCACCCTTCCACCTTCCACCTTCCACCTTCCACCTTTCCACCTTTCACCCTTCCACCCTTTACCTTTTACCCTTTCACCCCTAATCCCCTAATCTCTTAATCTCTTAATCTCTTAGTCTCTTAGTCTCTTAGTCTCTTAGCCCCTCAATCACCTAAAAAAATGAATGCTTTCACACAACCCTTAGACACTGTCCGCCTCGCGGTTATCAACACCGGTAGCGGAGCCGTGTATGAAGCTTTTTGTAGATTATTCCGGCAAAATGCGCCGCCCATTGCCTACCTGCACTGCCGCCGGCGTGATATCAGCGCTGCATTGGCGCAGTGCGAGGAGCACGGTGTCTTTGCTTTGGTATTGGGCGTAAACTCCATACCGCTTCCCGTGGAGCCTTTCTCGGCGGTCGCGATAACGCCTTCCGTGTCAATACATTGGAACTATTTCCGGCAATTAGTGACCCAGCCTACACTAGAGCGTTTTGCGATGCTGGGCTGCCAGTCTTACCTCATGCCGCCGGAAGAGATACAGCTATTGCAGTCCTTTTATTTTGAGACCCTGCGTTTAAGTGCGTTACACGACGACCTGCCGGTGGCGGAGCCTTTGCTGCGCGATGCTGACTACGCCTGGTTCGATGTAGGCGCCATACGCGCCGCCGACGCGCCCGGTGCGAGCCACCACGAACCTAACGGGCTATATGCCGAGGAGGCTTGCAAACTCATGTACTACGCAGGCCTTTCGAACCGCACTAAAGTGTTACTCCTGCACGGTTACCGGCGCACCCTCGGCACCTGGTCGCTGACGGCCCGTCTGGTAGGACAGTTGATCTGGCACCTTGCCGAAGGTTTAGGCATGAGAGTGAGTGAAGATCTGCCGAAAGAATCCGGCCATCACGCCTTCAAAGAATTTGTTGTCGACATGGGTGTCCGCGGCCGGGATTTGTATTTTTTACAAAGCGTCAAAACCCAGCGTTGGTGGATGAAAATATATGATAATAAAGAAACTATGCGATGGATAGCCTGTGCTCCCAGCGACTATCAAACCGCCTGTAAAGGCGAGATACCAGCCCGTTGGCTTTGGTACTACCAGAAGTCCAATAACTAATTTTTTTTAAAAAAGATACGGATATTCATATTTTTTTGCTAACTTTGCCTATTACTATCGGAAATGGTCAGAGCAGCTAAAATATGGCAGTCTTGAAGAAACTATTGTGGATCATCGCTTTGATGGCGGGATGTATGAGGGCGGAAGCCCAGCAAGATCCACAATTCGGGTTAGGCTTCCTAAACAGGGTGTTCACCAATCCGGGAGATGCGGGCAATACCAGAGAAGGTTTGTTTTGCGCTACGGCGGCAAACCGGCTGGGATTGACGAGTTTTGACGGCGCACCGGTCGCCAGTGTAGTGAGCCTTCATGGCCCGATAACGTTGTTTGGTATATCCGGTGGAGTGGGAATTACGCTCTATAATGACTTGGCCGGCGCTTTGAATGCTCCGGGTGTAGGGCTGACTTATGCCTACCGCAGGCCCTTGCATGAGGGCACCTTAGGCGTAGGGCTGACGTTGGGCGTGCTGACCAGTTGGTACACATCCGCCGATTGGCGGTTGCCGGAAGGAAATGCCGACCCGGCCTTGCCTTCCAACGAAACGGCCGGCGTGAATTTCGACGCAGCGATAGGCGCCCACTACCACAGCGAAACATGGTTCGGCGGCCTCTCGTTGAAACACCTTACCGCCCCTCGTTTGGGCGTTGACAAGGTGGGCTCGTTGCCGCGGACATTGTACCTGAACGCAGGTTACCGCTACGCACCGGCCGAAAGCAACTGGGCGTTCACGCCCATGGCCGAAGCGGCAAGCGATTTCGCCCAAATCTCATGGTGGCTGCAAGCTACCGCCTGGTATAAGGAAAGATATTGGGCAGGCTTGGGTTACCGCTGGGGACAAGCCCTGCAGTTTATGGCAGGCATTGAATTGTTTGAGGGAGTGAGAGTGGCTTACGCCTACGAGTATTTGACTTCACAGTTAGATCGCTTTAGCGGCGGATGCCATGAACTGGTGTTGAGCTACTCCTTCTCGTTGACGATACCTCCGGGATCACAACGATACAAGAGTGTTAGATATTTGTAATGAACTAGATAAAAATGATAAATAACGATATGAAGAACTTGATTCTTTTAGCTTTGGCAACGACATTAATGTGGAGTTGCGGGTTTCTCGGAGGAGGCGGATCTACCGGCGAATTAGACCGTGGTACCAAGGGTCGCAGGGTAAGTTATTCGGAAACGCCCCCGACCGGTATGGCCTACATCCCTTCGGGCGCCTTTTTGTTGGGGCAAAATGACCAGGATATCAATTCGGCAATGACGGCCGGAAACAAAGTCATTAGTCTTGACGCATTCTGGATGGACCAGACGGAAATTACCAACTACGAATATCGCCAGTTTATCAACTACGTGAAGGACTCTGCTGCCCGGCGCCATTTAGCCGAGCAGTTCCCGGAATTTGTTATTGAAGACGAAGAGGGCGACCCCGATGCGCGGCCCATGTTGAACTGGAGAACCCGTATCGACAGAAGGAACGTTGAACAGCGCGAAGTATTGAACGCCATGTACTATTCGAACGAAGAATCAATATTCGGCCGCCGCGAAATCGATGTGCGCGAACTGGTCTATGAATATGCCTGGTTCGATTTCGTGCAGGCTGCCAAAGCCCGCTATGACCGTGAACAGAAAAAGTATATCGGCACCGTGATCAACGCCCAGGGCGAAGCGGTAGAGATCAAAGACCGCTCATCATTCATCATTCATAGTTTTGCCTACGTGTATCCCGACACCCTGTGCTGGATCCGCGACTTCGAATATGCCTACAACGAACCTTTCACTACCCGCTACTTCTGGCACCCCGCCTACAACGACTATCCCGTGGTGGGAGTGACCTGGGAACAAGCTAACGCATTTTGCCACTGGCGCTCATCCATGCTGGAAAATAGCGCCAGCCGCAACCGTGCCGCCCACGCCTACCGTTTGCCCAGCGAACTGGAATGGGAATATGCGGCGCGCGGCGGACTGCAAGGCCAACTCTATCCCTGGGGCGGACCTTATACTACGAATAAAGAAGGCTGCTACTTAGCCAACTTTAAACCGCAACGCGGTAAATACGCCCTCGACGGCGGCGTGCGCACTATAGCCGTGGGCTCCTATGATCCGAACGACTTCGGCTTATATGATATGGCCGGCAATGTGGCCGAGTGGACGAACAACTCCTTCGACGAAGGCGCCTACAGCTTTTACCATGATATGACGCCGAACTATACCTACAACGCCAAAGCGTCCGATCCTATAGTGAAAAAACGTAAAGCGGTGCGCGGCGGATCATGGAAAGATATTGCTTACTTCATGCAAAACGGCGTACGCACGTATGAATACCAGGACTCCTCCCGCTCTTATATCGGGTTCCGTTGTGTGCGCGATTACATGGGTAGCAGGTAAGTAGCGGCGCGACAAGCGCGCCGTCAGAGATTAGAGACTAATAGAAATCTGTGAGATCTGTGGGAAACTTTGAGAATCTGCGTAAATCTGTAAAATCCGCGTCATCCGCGTTCTATTTAATAAAGATAATAAAAAGATAAAATATATATGGCTAAGTCGTTCTTAGAATCAAAACAGTGGAAAAACCTTATCGCCAAACTCTACGGCATTGGTGCGGCCTTGGTGATCATAGGCGCGCTCTTTAAATTGCAGCACTGGCAGGGAGCCGGATGGATGTTGAGCATCGGGATGTTGACCGAATTTGTCATCTTCCTCTTCTCGGCCTTCGACCCGCCGGCTAAAGACTACCACTGGGAAAAAGTGCACCCCGAATTGCTCGGCGACGGTGAAGCGGTTCCCGCCGGAATGGCCCCCGCAGCACGTGTAATGCACGGTGGCGCACAGGTGCCTTCCTTTAACGGATTAGATGTTGATCCGGCCGTAGCGGAAGAAATTAAACGTAACTTAGATAAATTCAACGATACGGTAAAAAGCCTGAACAGCTTGTCGGCCATCGCCGAAACATCCAACACCTTTATAGGTGGCGTGCAACAGGCCGCCGGCTCGGTAGATAACCTTAACAAGTCCATCAACATGCTGGGCGAGGCCTACAAACAATCGACCCAGGCGCTGCAGGCCGGTGGTAAACAAACCGGCGAGAACATGGATCTGCTGAATAAACACATAGGAGCCGTGAACGCCTCGTATGAACTCTACATACAAACCCACAAACAATATGTGGCCACCGGCGAACAATACCTCAATGCCATGAAACAATCGGCAGAGACGTCGCGCCAGTTCAGCGAACAAATGAATAAATTAAATAATAAAATAGGTGAATTGGACACGATCTACGGTTCAATGATTTCTACAGTAAACACCGCTTTAAAACGTTAAAACTATGGCAGGCGGAGATCTGACACCCCGGCAAAAAATGATCAATATGATGTACATCGTGCTAACGGCAATGTTGGCATTGAATGTATCGGCTGAGGTATTGGATGCTTTTGTCAACATCGACAAAAGTATTGAACACAATCTGGAGATCGTAGCGAAGAAAAACAGCAACACTATGGCCGAATTTCGCATGGCTGCCGATGAGAACAGGGAAAAAGTGGAACCCTGGCTCCTGAAAGCCGAAAGCGTGTCGAAGGAAGCAGCCGCGCTGTATAATTACATGCAGGAGTTGAAAGTGCAACTGGTGCGTTCGGGCGACGGAGAGAAATCACCTGCACTGAACCCCGACAACAATTCGGTGGACGCACACGGCATCGAAGCCTTGAGCGATACCGACACCCCTAATCGCATACTCATTGGCGAAGAAAACGGCGCAGCCTACGAACTGCGTGAAAAAATAAATGCATATCGCGCCTTCCTGCTCTCCGTAATCGACGAATCAAGAGGCGCAACGGTAAAACACTCCGTAGAAGAATTGCTGAAAACCGAAGACGGCTACTCGGCCGACGGGGAAGCACGCAGCTGGGAGGTGGGCTCTTTTGCCGGCGTACCTTTAATATCTGCCGTGGCCGTGATTTCAAAATTGCAGTTAGACGTATATAACACGGAAGGCGAAGTCATCAACTACCTGGCCGATGCCGTGGATGCTTCCGACTTCAAATTCTCCGACATTGATGTGGCTGTAATTCCCAGCTCTAATTATGTGATCCAGGGCACCGAATATTCGGCCGAAATGTTCCTTGCGGCTTATGACCCCACGCAACGTCCCACGCTGCAATTAGGCGGGCGCACGTATGCCGCCAACGAAAAAGGAAAAATTATTTTTAAAACAACACCCAACGCCGTGGGCCCCGTGAACCTGCGTGGCACAATAGAATTTGTAGGCCCGGACGGTAAAACCACCCGTCCCGTGCAACTCAACTACCAGGTGGTGGAGCCCAATACCGTAATTTCACCCACCAAGATGAACGTGGTGTATCGCGGCATTGAAAACCCGGTGAGCATTTCCGTGTCGGGTATTCCGCTCGACAAGCTGGAAGTACGCATGACCAACGGCACCATTACACGGCAGGGGCTTGGATTTAACCTGACCCCCGGCGATGGCCGCACCTGCGATATTTCAGTGTTTTCGGAAGGAAAAAATATGGGCACGCAAACCCTGCGTGTGAAAGACCTTCCGGTGCCCAGCGCCCAGCTCGACGGGATTACGACGAAAACAGCCACTAAGGGCGAACTCTTAGCCTCACAAGGTATACGCGCCGAAATGCCCCGCGATTTTGACTTTGACCTGCGCTATCGTGTGGTGTCGTTCAC
>DBDM01000027.1 GCA_002293585.1 Bacteroidales bacterium UBA932 | reverse complement strand
GACGGCGATAGCCCGGAGGACAACTCTCGTACAGTTGGCTGACTACTCCCGCCGGTTGGCCTAAACCAGGTCCGGCGCCGTTTGCCTGATAAGCCGGAACGCTGCTGTCCCAATCTACGCCATTGCCATTGAACATTCCTCCGTGGGTGGTGCTCCAACCCCAATAGGCCAGAGCGCTCGGATCGCCGCTCGGATTGTATGCTCTGACACCCTCAGGATGCGCCCAACGGAACATGCTCCCCGCCTGCGACGGATAGTCCGTCCATGCGGGTTCGGACATCGCATCCGACACAACATGTTTGAACGAGCCGATGTTATACCATGCATTAACATGATGGGCGGACTGTGGCGCTACCCCGTCTCCGTTGAAAGCCGCCGCCGTCAAATTGTAAGGCGACCACTTTCGTGCATGCGGCCTGGTCGCGGGATCGTACATCACATAGTCCGCCCCCTCGCCCTGGCGCAGGAATATCTTCTGCACCTTCACCGGCGATCCGTAAGCGAGCAACAACACAGCATAGCGTGCAGGGTGATTGTCGGCATGATAGGCTGTAAACGACTTCCTCAGGCCTATGCGGAAAGTAATATTTCCATACCGCGCCACCGTGCCGCGAATGGCCGTAGCGCTGCCGCCTACCTGAAAATCTTCCGCCTCGCCGGGCGTGCCGGTATATATCTGCTCATCGGCGCTGCCGCCGGACAAGAGCGCAAAACCGTCATAACCCCAACTCGGATCCACCCAGTCTATCCACGCAGTCCATGTGCCTGCATTGGCCGAAGCGCTACCCAGATTAATGTTGATAACGCGCTCGCCCGTTTCGCCCGCCCGCCAAAAAGCGCCCACATAGGTATAGGTGCCTGCTGCTGTTCCGGGTATTGTCCCGGCCTTTGCAGGAGAGGCCACTGTTTTGAGTTGCCGGACACTCGCCATTTGAACAGACCCCATATTAATGGTGGCCAACCGTTCGGTGGCAGTACTGCTGTTGGCTAAAGCCAGCGTATACACAGGCAATGCCCCCCTGCCGGTTACCGATGCACCGGCCGATTCAAAACCCGCATTCGGGTCAAGCGAAAGCCGGAACCACTCGGGATTGCTCGAAGTGAGTGTCCATAAAGCTGTAGGGTGAGGCGTGCCGTTAATCTTTGTACAAAATACTTCGACATTATCCGTAGCTGCCGTGACCTCCCGCGAAGGCAATATCACCTCATTCGGCGTAACAACAATCGACCCTGCAGGCGTAAGTGCAATGCTATAGCTGATCCGCTTGCCGGCTTCCCATGTATGGGTATTCAGGTTAATCGCTGTGGTTGTATTGTCCTTAAAAGTTATCGTAATTTTAGCATCGCTGCCCAAAGTCTGCGGAATCATCATCAGATAACCGTCGGCAGCTATCAGGTTGGCGGACATGAAATCGGTAGCGGTAAAATAATCCTTTCCTTCATCGTAGTTAAGAGAAGCTGTGAAGTCGGCGGCGGTGGGGCTATCGAGGTTGGACCAAGTTATGTTGCCGCCGTCTATCACTGCTTCTCCCGTTACGGATACACCCGACAGACTGATGCCGGTGATCTGTTCCCCGTCGCCCGCGATCTGAAACCCAATGCAGGTCAACGCATGCTTCATTTGTAAGGTCACTGCATTACCGGTAGGACGAATATTATAACGCGGAACAGCCAACATCAGGTCGGGCTGCATGGTAACATCGGCCGGAACAGTGTAACGCAGCACAGGCTTGCCCTGTGAAGCTTCCGAACCGTCCACCGTGATACCGTTTTCAGCCGTTGCATAAGGCGTATATGCAAAGAAACTGTACCGGTCGGTCAGCCTGCGGGCATCCCAAAAAACATCAGCGCCTTCGTAGATCCAAACACCCGAATTATTATTCAACCGCCGGTTAAACATTTTATTGAACGAGGCCATACCGTCCCAGTCTGCGCCGCCCGTTGCGGCACAAAATACCCCCATCGACGCCAGGTCAACAACATTGTTCACCGGTGTTCCGCGAGTCACTTTATCCTCCACCCGGGTAGTGAATGACACTGGTTGTGCGGCATCGTACGGATCGGTATATTCCTCCGTCATCCTTTTTTCACATCCGGTGAGCAGGAGGGCGCCGGCAAGCAGCGCCGCAGAAATGGGAATATGTATGGCTTTTATCATCTTATTTTTTTATTTTAACGGTTCGTCAATGCCGGCGCCCCAGTCATCTACCGATACGATAAATCCTATAGGTTTATTGTCGGGGAAAATAGGTTGCGGCACTACGATCGGCTCCTGCGTATCGGGAGTTACAACAGGCAGGCCGGAGTCCGCACCGTTCTGATCCACAAAATTACCGGCTATCAAATTACCGCCGTAGCTGTCTAAAGTACCTAAGTGAATAGTATAGGTATACGCTTTACCCATCAGCCAGTTGGTCGGCAGGGCGTAGCCTACCTTTACGAACAGGGGGCCGGTAACAGCGCCGCTCCCGTTGGCCGGATGGGTCAACGCATCGGTGTAGCCTACAACATCATCATTAGATACCGTTTCAAAAATACGGTAAACCACTTCAATATAAGATTGATCGGCCAATCCGACTTCGGTTTTGTCCCATGCCCGGCCGGAAAGATCCTGCGGCATCAGCATCAACGAACCGCCCGATCCGGTAACAGCTGCGGCGGTAGTTACGCCTGCAAATACATTGGCGCCGGCCACCGGAGCCGTCATGTAATCATAGCCGGAATTCCATGTGGTGGGAACTGCCGACCACACGAATCCGGCAAAGCTAAACGTGCCGTTATTACCCACCCGTTTCACGGAGATCGACTGCACTTCAACTATCAGGGCGGAGCCTGTTACCACTTTGAAGTCAACCTTCGAAAGGATGTGTTTAAACGCCAGGGTCACATTACCTGATGACGGACGGGTTTGCACGGCGGCATGTTTAGCCACTAACAAGTCCTTTTGGTCGCCCGGTTGCGCAGCTATGGTATAATCGGCCGACAACGTTTGATCAAGCGATGTTTCCGACAAGGGGTAATAAGCGTAAAAATTGATCGGATAATCCGTTCCGGCGGAAGGCCACATAATGTTTGACTGCGCCCATTTCCACGTGCCGGAAACCTCGTCGTACTTATACGCCTTATTAGCGATAAACTCACTGAAAGATGCGCCGTTAGTTGCGTACACGCCAAATCCTTCGTCAGATGCCTGTAAAGCGGTAAGGTCGGACACGATCGCCCTTGTTTTACCGGTACTGATATCAAAATCGATACCATTAAAATCGCGATCGTTCACGGTATGTACTTCATCTTTGAAACAACTTGCAAAAACCAGGGCCATTGCTACTAAGCCCAACACCATTTTGTTTTTCATATTATTAAAGTTTAAAAAGTTTAAAGTGTAAAAAGATATATTCATAAAAATAATTTATACTATTTAACAGGTACTATCACTTCATCCCATCCGCCTACGGATATCGTGCCTTCCGTACCCATATCGGGCAGCACGGTCAAATGATCGCCGTTGGCATTGTCGTAGCCCACGTTAACCATATACGTAGGGATAACAGGTTCCGGATTGATAACCATCAGACCCGTTGCGTCGAATGTTTCCCTCGGATACAATGTGCCGTCCGCAAGGAGAATGTCGAGGGTCATCTTTTGGTGCGCTTTCCGGTCGGAAACCTTGCCGAAAACATTGAAGGTGCGGGTTGTTGTTCCGTCTTTACCGTTATCTTCGTATACACGCCCGTTAAGGAGGAAGGGATACGTTACCGTAGAGGGTATTTTCTCTCCCGACACCATATAAACGCCGGCGGCCATACCGTCTATAGTCCCCGTTACCTGCATCGAGCTGGACAGGTTGGTAATATAGGCGGTGATCGTTAACTGTTTGATACGCGGCTCAGGTTTTATCATGGTCAAGCCGGGCGCTACGTTCTCAAGCGCTGCTCTCTGTTCGCCGCTACGGGTGTTGGCAATAGACCTGGTGCTATTTACCATTTCCGGAGTTACCTCAAAACGATCGAGGCTCCAAACGGCTAAGGGTTCGGGGGTCAACACTAAGGGCAGGGTATCCGAGCGGGTGTAGAGACCGCGTCCTGCATCGGGAATGCTCATGGCGGCGAAGGTTTCATAATGGTTCGTGCCGGTAAAAGTAATTCCTTCCCAATCGGCCTCATCAATGGTTTCATTAAACACCAATATGGAATATACGCCGACAGGAACTGTTATTTCACGATAATTAAGATTGCCTTCCAAATGGTATTGAAGCGGCTCTTCGCCGTTTACGGGGAAAAGCCACACCGAAGCACGGTGCATTTCTTCAACAGGTACGCCCGATGCCGACCAGTTAATGGACACAGGAACCACCGCCGTGGGGATATATTCATCCTCCAACAACCGGCGCGTACAGCCTCCTGACATCAAAACCGATGTTACCGATAACAATGTAGCCATCATAAGCATCCTATTATTTTTCACACATTTTAATAATTGAGCATCCATACTAAAGAAACTTTGAGCCTTGTAGGGCCAAACCAACGATAGTTACCACTTTTCCTGTGCACAAGGTGCCACGCCTCATCCACTCCCCACACGGAAGAATATTCCCGGTATTGAGTATTGAGATAACCTATGCCTAGCGAATACTCCATCCGGAAATTACCCTTCCTGCTTAATGTGTGGGCATAGCCGCCGGTCAGCCCGGCCGACATATAAAATTCACCCTGGTATCCTTTATTCTTCCATTCAAAATCATAATAACCGCCGCCGGCATAAAGACCGGCAAACCATCCGGTCGTCACCGGGTTGTTGGCGGAACGGTTAAACCAATAGCGTCCTTCCAAATTCACATTTAAAAGCTGAAAACAATATTGTTCATGTTTACGCTCCCATACCCACCACGGGAAAACGCCTTCACCCAACACCGACCAATGCGCGCCTATGGGAACTTCAACTTCAAGATTAATGGCCGAAGCCAAATCAAACAGCAAGTTGGTTTTCACGGCAAACAACGGTTTCTTATCCTGTGCATAAGTCACCGCATCGAACATCGGCGCCCGATAATTTTGCTCCGCCAACACAGGTTGAGCAATTATCAATACAAAAAACAAGAAACTTATGTATACCTTTGTATATGTATTTACCATATTTTTCATGCCTCAAAAACAAGCTACTGTTAATGAGTGCAAAATTATGATATTTAGGTGATTACACTATAATAGAATTTGTATGAAAAATTGTCTTTTTCGACCGGATGACGGTTAAAAAGTACCAAAAAATTGTCTTATTTTTCAGCACCAAAAAACACGTTGAAAAAGTTGTCTTTTTTCATCGTACTAGGGTTAAAAAGTTTCAAAAAACTGTCTCTTTCCTCTTACCGGCGGAAGTATTGAAAAATTGTCGTACTTTTTATATGGTTTTAGAAAATATTATACCTATCTTTGTTACGTTGAATTTTTATCTCAAAACCATATCGTACTATGGACAGCAAAAACAATATGGACTTTTGGGTTTTCGCCTTAGATGATCCGGAACTACGACAATTTTACGCCATACAGGCAAACAATCCTTCCTTAAATTATGTCATATACATACAGGAAGCTTCACAGGTCTTTTCTTTCAAAGCAAAACAAGTACTGCGTCTGCGGGATGAATGTATGCTGCTTATTGACTCCTACCTGGTGCCGGTGTTCTTCAACCTGCCGTTAAAAGGGTATACCGTTATTATGACGGAAAAGTTCTGTAAAACAAAAGACACAAAAATATTATTACAGCTTAGTTTCTTTCACAGTTCTCCGGAGGGCATCATAGACTTCGGCAATGTTAACGACGAACAAAAAAAATACATGAACCTTTTAGTGGAAGAATACCATCACCCGTATGATGATATGCAACCACCCATGTTACGCAATTTAATATTTAATATATTGTTGCTTTCGCCGACAAATAATTATAACATACAATTAAAATCCGGCCATTTATTAAGCTATGCTTTACAATTCATGGAATTAACCAATGAATATGCTTTCCACCACATGAAGAAAGCTTTTTATGCCGACAAAATAGGCATTACCGAAGAAATGTTGACACGGGCACTACGGGTAACTTACCAAAAAACGTTCAGGGAAATAATTACCTGCAAGGTATTGGTCGAAGGTATAAAAAACCTGATATGCACAAATAAAAGTATTACTCAAATCGCCCACGAATTAAATTACGACGCATCGGACTTTAATAAACTTTTCCTGCAATGGAAAGGATTATCCCCGACAGATATAAGAACTAATTACCAAAAACTGATCAGTTATGCCGAAAACACCTATTGATATTCAGCGACATACAGCAGAAGAGGCGATACACCCCTCCGGTATAGAAATTTTTTCTTTCGATATCTTATACCGCCATGAAGTGGCGAAACAAATGATATTTACCGACCACCGGAGTTCTTTCTATCATATCTTCCGTTGCAGTCCGTACTGCAAAAATACGTGCACCCACTATGTCGAAGACAAGGAAGTGGTGTTCAATAACAGTTTGTTATTCATCAACCGGGATATTTCACACAAATATCCGATGCAAATGTGCGATGGCTTTATCGTTCTTTTTACCGACACCTTTTTTGCCAGCACCTATGAAAAGATCGATTTTCTAAGCCATAACACCACCTTATTTAAGAACGATTACACGCTTATACCCATGCAATCCGCACAATGTACGACTATCGTGGACCTGTATTTGACGTTGATGAAACAACGGCAACCACAGGATAAAACAGAGACTGCAAACACCATCATATTGCGCAATTTACTGCACAACCTGTTGATGACAATTGAACGCGAATGCAGGGCGCGCATACCCCGTATATCTTCATTGCAGGACGACGAATATTATATGCAGCAGTTTAAAACCCTGTTAGACGAACATTACCAAACACACAAACAGGTTAGTTTTTACGCAACGGAACTCCGGATATCGGAGAAAAGGCTGTCACAAATTGTTTATGCCAAACGGGGCATGTCCGCCAAAGCTTTCATCAACGAAAAAATGCTGACAACAGCCATCTTTTTATTGCAAAACACTACGCTCAATCAGGCAGAGATAGCGCAGAAATTAGGGCTTGATGCTATTTATTTCCTTAAGTTTTTCAGTAAGCACACCGGCATGACCCCTGCCAGATACAGGCAACAACAAGAGGAAGAAACCACTTCTATTTCGGCAACGTAAACAACAGTTCTAATCCGCCGCCGGCCCTGTTCTTGGCCGTGATGGCGCCCTTGTGAAAGAGCACCGCATTTTTCACGATGGAAAGGCCGAGACCGGAACCGCCGGTGTCGCGCGAGCGGCCTTCACTCACACGGTAAAAACGTTCAAAAAGGCGGGGCAGGTGTTCGCCGGGAATCCCCACTCCCGTGTCGGCATATGAAAAATAATAGAACTCCTTGTCTTCGCTATACCTATTGATGATCACAGAAACGCCTGCTCCCGCATAACCTATAACATTCTCCGTAAGATTACGGAAAATGGAATAGAGCAACTGACGATTGCCGCGCACTACCAC
The DNA here is from genome assembly GCA_002293585.1 of Bacteroidales bacterium UBA932. Taxonomy (GTDB): domain Bacteria; phylum Bacteroidota; class Bacteroidia; order Bacteroidales; family UBA932; genus UBA932. The sequence continues at coordinate 4,572 of DBDM01000027.1, read as the reverse complement.
GTCGCCGGTAATTTTATTATTTACGGTGATCTGTTTTTCCTGCAACGCCGGTTCCAATCCGGCGCACACATCGTCTATCAACTCTGCGATCGACACAGGCTCCACGGTGAATAACTGAGGGGCGCCCTCCATTTTAGTGATCAGCCCCATGTCGCGTATCAGCTCCGAGAGCACCAGGGTTTGGCCATATGCTTTTTTAATGAAATACCATTGTTTATCCGCATCTAACGGTTGCTCGAGCACTGTTTCGAGGTAACCGCGAATGCCGGTAACCGGCGTGCGTAATTCATGCGCAATGTTACCGGTCATTTCCTGTTTCAGCAGGCGGGTTTTTTCTAATTGCGTAACGTCATTGATAGTGACTTCAAATCCGCTGTCGTCAAAACGGTTGACACGCACTATAAAATGTTTACCCTGGCAATTCATGGTCGTTTCAAAATATTGCTGGCCTGCGGCGGGCATGTCGAGGAAAGCTTTCACCTTCTCAAAAGCGGGATGGTTCAACAGCCCCGACGGATTGATGTTTTCCCCGTCGATAATAGTATTAAGGTATTGAATGAACAGACTGTTATAAAATTCGACACCCCGGCCGGAAGTGAAAAAACAAATTCCTTCGCCGGAACTATGCACGTGCTGCAGCAACTTCTCCCGTTCAAGCGCTATGTTCCGCCTGCTCTCCTTCATGGATTGATAGTCGTCGGTTATCCTGGCGCCTATTTCGCCCAACTCGTCATGCGGAAAGTGAATAACAGGAATATTTTCGCCTTTCTCCACCGCCAGGGCGAAATCCCTCAATTGCCGGATAGACCTGCCGAAACGTCCGGCCACGTAATTAATCACAAACAGCATAAGAACAAACAGGCAAAGAATAAAATAAATGAACCCGTTCCCGGGCCGGAGAAAATCTTTCACCTGTATGTTGTAGGGCAAGGCCACCCTCACATAATAATTATTGAAACGTTTGGCGTAATAAAGATACGCCTGGTTGGTAGAGGAAGAGGTGCGGATAAAAACTCCCGTACCGTTTCTACGGGCGTACCGTATTTCCGGCCGGCCGGCGTGGTTTTCCAACTCCAAGGTGTCGGTCAACACATTATCGTAAAGCACGCGCCCCGTGCTGTTAATTAAGGTCAGGCGGATATCGGGCGGAAAAACGCCCGACAAACTGTCGATCGCACTGTAATTACCCGAACGCATGAAAACAGTGTTCACCATGCCGGCGTATACATCTAACTTCTCGGTCAGCGCCCCGGTTTTAAATTCATGTTCGCGTGATTGTTCAAACAGGAGGATGCCAATAGTAAAAACTGCAAAAATAATGACAAAATAGAAAAACAGTTTCTGCTTGTAACTGAGATTTTTCCGGTGATCATTCATGAGTTTTATCGAATAAGTAGCCATAGCCCTGGCGGGAAGAAATGAGCGCCGCATAAGGGCCCAGCTTTTTACGCAGACGTGTAATATGCACGTCGACCGTACGCTCTGTTATATATGGCGTATCTGCCCACAAGATATCAATAAACATTGCCCGCGAATAAATTTTGCCGGGGTTGGAAGCCATCAGCGCCAATAATTCAAATTCCGTTTTGGTCAACGCCGTCGGCTGCCCGTTCACCAACACGGTCTTCGTGTCGAAGTCTATGCGCAAACCGTCGATATTCAGCACGGCAGGGGCCGGCTGTGAGGATTCCGGCTGACTGCTTCGTTTCAGCACCGCCCTCACCCTTGCCATCACCTCTTTAACGGAAAAGGGCTTGGAAATATAATCATCGGCGCCCACAGAAAACCCTGTAAGCATGTCATTTTCAGCATCTCTGGCCGTAAGAAAAATAATAGGCACCCGGTTTCCGCCACGCCGCAATGTCTCGGCCAATTTATAGCCCGACATGCCGCCCATCATCACATCGAGCAAGATCAGCGAATGCCCGTTTAATTTTTCCATGGCCTCTTCCGCCGAATGGGCGCAAGTGACTTCATATCCTTCATTGGCAAGATTAAATTCAAGGATCTCGCAAATGTCGCGTTCGTCGTCAACTATGAGTATGCGGTTATTCATATCTTTTTGAAAGTAAGGGGTAAAGTTAGACAAAAGATGTTACGAAACCATTAAAAGTGGTAAATTTACTTTTTTTTTTGTAAAAATCTGAAACTTTTTGCCGCCGGTTTCGTCATATATGTGTATATGGAGCTGAACGAATTTAAACAATCTATCCTTCCCCTGAAAGACAAGCTGTTCAGACTTGCCTTGTGCATTGTGCGCCACCGGGAGGAAGCCGAAGATATTGTTCAGGAAGTTCTTTTGAAGGTATGGAATAACCGGCTATCTCTTGCAGATATCAATAACCCGGCGGCTTATTGTACTGTTATTACTAAAAATGCAGCCTTCGACCGGTTGCGGCAGACGAGCTATAAAATACCGCATATATCCGTTGAACCGCACGATGCGGTAGACCTGCAAACGCCCCAGGCCAACATGCAGCGCAAAGAAAGGCAGACGCTGATAATCCGCTTGATCGCAGCGCTGCCCAACGACAAGCGGATGCTCATACAACTGCGCGATATCGAAGGAGAAAGTTATCAGGACATAGCCCGGATATTGAATATCAGCGAAAGCAAGGTGAAAACCGATCTGTTCAGGGCCAGGCAAAGTTTAAAACAACAATTGGATAAAATGAATGCTTATGGACGAATTTAACTATATGGAAAAATATTGGCTTAGATATATAGAAGATTTATTGGAAAAATATTGGGCGGCCGATACTTCTTTGGAGGAAGAAAAGATCCTGCGCAACTTTTTTGTGCACACGCCCAATTTGCCGCCCCACCTGCAGGCCTATGCCGAGTTTTTTATTACTCAACAAGCACAGCACAACATAAAATTGCCTGCCGATTTCGACGAAAAACTGTTGGAAAAATTAGGCCACGGCGAACCCGTTACAATATCGCGAAGCGGCAAGCGCTTCGCCTACTCATCACTATTTGCTAAAATTGCCGCATCCATTGTTATCCTGCTGGGCACCGGCTTCTTCATCTACCGGGGCGTAGAAAAAAAACAAGCCCGGAACGCGGCCGTCGCCCAAGCGCGGGAAACGATCATCAATGCGCTGACCATGATAGCCGACAATGTGCAGAAAGGAGAAGAGGCCATCGACGAAGGATTGAAGCAATTCGAAATACTATCCGCCCATGAACATAAACAAGAACAAAAACTAAGACAATGAAAATACTGCGAACAGGTATCACTTGCCTGTCACTCATGATAGGCTGCCATGCAACAGGCATTGCACAAAATTTTTCCGATAAATTTACGGAAGCGGCCGGTGAAAAAATCACCTCGGTGGCCACGGTCAATGCCGAACTCCTCAACCTCCTGAAACAAAAGGAAACGAACAGCCAGTTGCAGGCTTTCCTGAATGAATTGTCGCTGCTGAAGGTTGTTACTATGAAGAACGATGCCGGAACCATCAGGATCTACTGCGATGTAGCCCAATCGCTCCTGAAAAATAACGGCTATCAGGAGCTGTTCGTATTTCAGGAGAACAAACAATTAGTGCGAATTGCCGTGCAGGGAAAAACTGCCGACAACAAAGCCGGCGAAATCGTGATGCTGGTATGTCATGAAGAACAACTCACCGTTGTCGACATTCTCGGCAATATCACCATCGACAAGATGAACGAGCTGGCCGCTTCCATCAGAAAATCAATGTTAAATTTATAATTATTCCTATTCTATGAAAAAAGTTCTATGTACATTGTCCCTCTTAGCCTTTACTTTCGCCGGCAGTTATGCCCAAGCCGATACCGTTGCAACTGTTGAGCCGGCCGCAAAGATCATGACCACGCAGGTGGATTCGTCGACAAGTTTTTTAACCAATTTATTGACCGGCGTATTGGAAGCCTCGAAAAAAACAAGCAGGCAAGAGAAAAAAAGGACGTATAATTATAGCGGATGGAGGGTTGAACCCTACTTCGGCCTCGGCTTTACAGCAGGGAAATTAGAAAACAGCGATGCAAAAATTACTTACGGCGAATCCTACAGTGTCGATTTCGGCATAAAAACCCGCTATCAATTTACAGGTATTTACTCCCTGACATTTAACACGGGTTTCATGCACAACCGCTATCAGATGTCCGATGGAATGTTCGACGGCATCGCCTCCCTTATACATAATGTTGCTTTTATAACGAATAACGAGCGTTTCCGCACCTGGGGCGTTACTTTAAGTCTCGGACACCGGTTCAATTTCCGGAAAACCAGCAACTTGAAAAATTATATTGAAGCCAGTGTCTACGGGAATTATGTGTATTCACGCAAATATATTATCGATTATAAAAGCGATAATGATGCGTCGGCTACATTGGACTACAGCAATCCCAATATTTTTAATCCGTTCGAAGCAGGCGTACAGTTAAACTGNNTTCGGGTTCCACTGGTTCAGCGTTTGGGGACGCTACAGGCTCACTGATTGGTTCGATTCGGATCACACGGCAGTAAAACTACCCCGCTGGACTATCGGTATGGCGGTGAATTTTTGAGATTAAAGAGACTGAGAGATGAGAGATGAGAGATGA
>DBDM01000041.1 GCA_002293585.1 Bacteroidales bacterium UBA932 | reverse complement strand
TGAAATGGTGACCATACATCAATATTTGGAAAACGTGGCGCTGATCAGCGACCTTGACACCGATAAGCCGGAGGATAAGAATAAAGTGTCGCTGATGACCGTGCATTCGGCTAAGGGGCTGGAATTTTCTTATGTTTATGTGGTGGGTATGGAGGAAAATTTATTTCCTTCGTCGATGTCCCTCTTTTCGCCGGATGACGTGGAGGAAGAACGCCGTTTGTTCTACGTGGCGATGACCCGCGCCAAGCGTAAGGTGACGGTGAGTTTTTCGCAGAGCCGCTTCACTTGGGGGAAACCGGTATCCAATGCGCCGAGCCGTTTTCTGTCGGAGATAGATGTTAAATATCTTGAGCGCCCTGTGTTGCAAGAGCAGGATGATGAACAGATGTTCGTCGAAGAACCCGTTCATTCTTTCCGGCGGCGTGAAATCAAACCCAAATCAACCGGCCCGGCGACGATGGATCCTGTGCCGGCCATGCGCAGTACACCGGCGTTGATGCGCAAGCCTATTCCTAATTTCAAGCCTGATGATCCGGCATTAATACGTGAGGGGCAAACCGTGGAGCACGAGCGTTTCGGTCGCGGTGCGGTAGGAAAGATCGAAGGCGATCCGCCCAATGCTAAAGCCGTTGTTGTGTTTGAAAGCGAAGGCGCCAAGACCCTCCTGTTGAAATTCGCCCGCCTGCGCGTGGTGCGCGATGAGTAATTATTCTATAGACAGCTTGTAAATGGTGTTTCCGCGTGAACCCATCACAATGGAATTACCGACCACTATGGGCGACGATTCGAAATTAGAACCGACTTTCTTTGTGAGGACTACAGTTCCCGTGCTGCCCTTGATCAGGTACACATTTCCTGCCACGTCTCCCGTAAAAATATACATTTCGCCCTTTTCGTCGAGCAGGGCTACCGGCGACGACCAGCTATAGGCTTTCAGTTTGGTATTGTATATCACTTCGCCGCTTTTTTTATCAAAAGCGAAGAGCCCCTGAGTGGCTGAATAATGAGTGCAGAAATTGGAAAAAATCAGATGACTGCAATCGCCCACGCCGGACACCGGTGTGCTGAACATGCCGCCGTTTAAGGACTTTTCGGGTGTGATCACCTGGCGACAAGTCACCTTTTGAGTCCAAACATTTTCGCCGGTCAGGCCGTTTAATTTGGTGAAATAAGAAAAACCTACATCACCCTGTTTATCCACTTCGCAACCTGTGTATATATACGGCATGCCGTCTTCAACCTCTACCACCACCGTGGCATCGGTGTCGTCGTGATTATCGTAGCACCACACCGGCTGCAGGTTATTGAGGTTGATGCATAGTATATTTCCCGCATTATCGCCGAAATAACCGTAATTTTTCCATACGGCCATACCGGATTCTATGCCCAGCGATTTTTTGTCTTTTACTCTGTATCGTAGCAAAGAATGCAACTTTACCTCTCCGTTTTGAAGGCTGAATTTGTAGATGGTACCGTTTTCCCCGGGCCAGAATAAAAATCCTCCGGCTACTACCGGCGACGAATCAAAGGCATTCCATCCGCGCCACACGCCGCTATCCTGTCCCTGAAAAAATAGTTGTTGTTGCGAGAATATATTATAGCCTAAACATCCGAAAGGCTTATTAACCGGAATGCCTTGTCCGATATACAAATTACCGTTCAGTGCGGGGTCGAGTGAGGGGGTTCCTTTAACGGTATTACCGGCATCAAAAGGTTGCCGCACCTGCTTTCCCGTGTTGAAGTCGATGAAATAAACCTCGCCGCAGAGTGAGCTGGAAATGATTTCTTCTCCGGTAAAAGAAGAAGCGGACGTTGTATCCCATTTGACGTATAAGGGCTGTCCTGTCCACCCGGTGCCGCCGCCCCAGGTGCCGTAAGGTGTTTTGGTAGTATCGAACTTTGTTTTGAACTCCCAGTCGATGGTTATTGTCGACGGGGCGCCTGTTATTTTTCCACACATTGTGGTGTTGCGTGAAGCCGTTCCCCTGAAGGTGTATATCCCGCTGTGTGTAGCATAAGCGTCGTCCGTACCGGATAATTGCGCATTGATGGTGCTGTCTTTTATTTCTATGACGTATTCTATGATCCCCTTAGCAATATATGTTGTATCGGGCAGGAATATTATTTCTTCTACTGTTGTGTCCGGCGCTGCCACAGGTGCCGCTTGTGCATTGTCGTCGCTTGCCGGGCGGCTCAACAGCAGGAATAGCGCGGCTGTTATCAGAAGCAGTGATGATAATAGGAGGGTAGTACGTTTAGACATGATTGAGGTTAAATTTGGTCTTTTCGTTATTGAGTGCAACTTGTCAATGGATCACGCCGCTTCCTATCAGTTCGTCACCGTCGTACCAGGCGGCGAATTGTCCGGCGGCCATGCCGCGTTGCGGTTTGTCGAATACAATGTACATGCCGTCTTCGCGGCGGTGTAGCGTAGCTGCCTGTAGCGGCTGACGGTAGCGTATGCGCACCCTGTAGCGGCGTTGTTCGCCCACGGTCATTTCCACGTCGCGCCGTACCCAGTGAATTTCGCCGGCGGTTATCAGTAAGCCTTTGCGGTAAAGGCCGGGGTGTTGCTGTCCTTCGCCCACGTACACCACATTGCGTTCCACGTCGGTGGCGATGACGAATAGCGGTTCTTTGTGGCCGCCTACGTGCAGGCCGTGCCGCTGGCCTATGGTGTAGAAATGCGCGCCGTGGTGAGTGCCTACTTTTTTTCCTGCGGAAATAGTATAGCTATACGGTGTGCTGATTTCCTTTAAGTCCTGCGGGGGCGGCAACTGTTGATAATAAGAAGGAAAAATCTCTATGATATCTCCGTCTTTGGCGGCTAATTGTTGTTGCAGGAAAACGGGTAAATCCACTTTTCCCACGAAGCATATACCCTGCGAGTCTTTTTTATCGGCGCTGGGCAGTCCCGCTTCGGCGGCGAGTTTCCGCACTTCGGACTTGTGCAGGTGTCCGATGGGGAACAGCGCTTTGGACAGCTGCTCCTGCGACAACTGGCAGAGGAAGTACGACTGGTCTTTGTTCGGGTCGATGCCGGCCAACAGCCGGTAAACGGGTAAACGGTTGAAGGGTGAAGGGTAAAGGGTATTTTCCTCCTTTCCACCTTTTACCTTTTCACCTTTCACTTGTTCTATTCGGGCGTAGTGCCCTGTGGCCACTTTTTCGGCGCCGAGTTCCAGCGCGGCTTGGAGGAAAGCGTCAAATTTGATCTCGCGGTTGCAGAGTACGTCGGGGTTGGGTGTGCGGCCTTTTTCATATTCCGAAAAAAGATAATCCACTACTTTTTGGCGGTATTCGGCGCTCAAATCAATAAAATGGAAGGGGATATCTAATTTTTTTGCAACCAGTTGAGCTATGGCCAAGTCATCTTTCCAGGGACAGTCGCCGTAGAGGGTGCCGGTGGTGTCGTGCCAGTTTTGCATGAACATAGCAATCACCTCATGCCCTTGTTGTTTGAGCAATAAAGCGGCCACGCTGCTATCCACTCCTCCTGACAGTCCTACGGCGATTTTCATGGTCTCAACATCTCAAGGTCTAACAAAAACGGTTTAATAAAAAAAAGGTAAGCTACTTATATCGCACCGCTACAACCATTTACCCTTGCTGCCTTCCGGCCCTGGGGGAGTTCAATGGGAGCTGGTCGTATAAGACTTACCCGCTGCAAAGATACGAAAAAAATCGGAATAGTCAAAAAAACGCTCATACAAATGGATTTTTGTGAATTTATCATTTTTTTTATATCTTTGTAAGTTAGAATATATAAAAACAACAAATACTATGAAATCGAATTTTTTGAAACATGCTGCCACCTACGGATTATACATTGGCTTGGTGTTGATTATCCTCACTCTTGTCGATTATTTAATGGGCTTTTACGGCCAAAATCAACTATTTAATCTAATACAATACGCGGTGATGATTGGGGGTATCGCTTGGGCGACTATCCAGTATCGTAATAAGGAAATGGGCGGGTTTATCAGTTACGGACAATCAGTGAGTTATGGCGTAATGATGTCGGTATGTTTCGGCTTGGTGTCTGCGGTATTTATGATATTGCTTATGACAGTGATAGATCCCGGGTACGTGGGGAAGGTGCTGGAGATAACCAGTGAAAAATTATTGGAACAGGGAGCGATGTCGGAAGCACAGATAGAGCAGATGATGGAAATGTCGGCAAAAATGGGTCCGTTTACCTTGATTACCACGTTCATTGGCGGCATTATCGGTTCAGTGTTTGCAGGTTTGATCATTTCTTTGATCACCAGTATTTTTACAAAGAAGGCTGCTCCTTTTACCCCCGCTGTTTAATTTTGCGCCCTTATGTTCTCAAGATCTCAAAGTCTCAAGATCTCAAGGTCTCAAGATCTCAAGGTCTCCATCGTTGTGCCGCTCTACAACGAGGAGGAGTCCCTGCCGGAATTGACGGCCTGGATTGAACGTGTGATGAAGGAAAATGAGTATACGTTCGAATTGATCTTTGTAGACGATGGCAGTCGCGACGACTCTTGGGAAGTGATCCGGCGCCTGTCGGAAGAGAAAAACTTTGTACACGCCATTCGCCTGCGCCGTAATTACGGCAAATCAGCGGCGCTGTTTTGCGGCTTTGAAGCCGCGCAGGGCGATGTGGTCATTACGATGGATGCCGACTTGCAGGACAGTCCCGATGAAATTCCCGAACTGTACCGTATGATTACGGAGCAGGGCTACGACCTGGTGTCGGGTTGGAAAAAGAAACGCTATGATTCGAAATTAGCCAAGAATATTCCTTCCAAGCTGTTTAACCTGACGGCGCGCTGTGTGTCGGGCATCAAACTGCACGATTTCAACTGCGGGTTGAAAGCCTATAAGCGCAAGTTGGTGAAAAGTATTGAGGTTTACGGCGAAATGCACCGTTATATCNNATTCTGGCCAAGCAGGCCGGTTTTGCGAAGATAGGTGAGAAGGTGGTACAACATCAGCCCCGCAAGTTCGGCGTGTCGAAATTCGGTTTTTCCCGCTTTGTGAATGGCTACCTCGACTTGCTGAGTGTGCTTTTTGTGGGCAAGTTCGGGAAGAAACCCATGCACATTTTCGGCCTTATCGGCTCGCTGATGTTCCTGGCGGGTTTTGGTATNNCAGGCGGGTTTTGGCATTTCCCTGTGGATTATTTTTGCTAAACTTTACGCTCAATCCAACGGCCTGCCCTTCCGCGCGGTGACCGACCAGCCGTTGTTTTATTTGGCCTTGGTCACTTTAATTGTCGGCGTGCAATTGTTTTTGGCCGGTTTCCTCGGCGAATTAGTTTCGCGAAACAGTCCCGAACGCAATAAATACCTTGTTGACGAAAATATTTGATTATGCAAAATAAATTACAAGAACTCACCGATAAATTATATCAGGAAGGTTTGTCGAAAGGCCGCACTGAGGGTGAACAATTGTTGGAAGCGGCGAAGCAGGAAGCCGATGCGATTATTGCTGCGGCAAAAACCACTGCCGAACAATTGGTGGCCGATGCGAAGAAAGCCGCTGCCGAAGCCAAGTCCAACGCCGAAGGCGATATCAATATGGCGGCGCGCCAAACCTTAGCCACCGTGAAGCAACAGGTGGAAAATCTTGTTGTAGCTAAAGCCGTGGGCGCTCCGGTGTCGGCGGCCGTGAATGATGTCGAGTTCTTGAAAACGATGATAAAAACCGCCATTGAGCGCTTTGACCCTAAGGCGACGAACATGCAGCTGGAAGTGCTATTGCCCGCCGATAAGCAAGAGGCCTTGCAGTCCTTTGTGGAAGAACAAAGTAAAAAACAATTGTCCGGTGGACTGGAATTCCACTTCGATAAAGGGGTGAAAGCCGGCTTTAAGATTGGCCCCAAAAATGGTGGCTATCACATCAGTTTAACCGATAAGGATTTTGAAAATCTTTTTGCAGCGGCTTTGCGTCCGCATATCCGCACCGTACTTTTTGGAAAATAATTAATGGCTGCGCTGTATCCATATCTGGTGGCCGGATTGCCGGAACTTTCGCTTCAGGCCGAAGTGAAAGGCTTTGATTATGTCCGCATGGCCGAAACCATACGGCAGCACCTTGCCGGAAATGACGCGCAGTGCCTGCGCTTAGTGTTGATGGGCGTTGGACAGCAGCGCCAAACACCCTATTTATACGTGAAAGCCGCACAGAGCAACAACCGTTTCATTCGCGACTATTTTGCCTTCGACCGCTTGCTGCGTAATGCGCAGGCGCGTGCGGCCGCTGCAAAAATTGGCATTGAGCCTTATGATTACATGGTGGGCGAAGAGGCGCCGGAGTTGTTGTCCGACGAGGTAAAACAAGCGATAGCCTTGCCGGATATTTTGGAGCGTGAATGGAAAATTGACGCCCTGCGTTGGGCAAAAGCAGAAGAAATTACCCAATTCAATTATTTAGATATTAGTTATATTCTCGCTTTTGTTGTGAAGGCATCCATCGTGAACCGCCGGATGAAATTAGATAAGGCGAAAGGGGAAGAACTATTTTCGGCATTGGTGACAGAGGTGAGGGGTACATTTGATATAAGAAAGACAACAGTATGACAAAAACAACAGGAAAGGTAACCGGTATTATTTCCAACCTTATTACCGTGAAGGCGAACGGCCCGGTGGCACAGAATGAAATTTGCTACATCCGGTTGGGCGACACGCGCCTGATGGCGGAGGTCATCAAGGTGTCGGGCGACAAGGCTTTTGTGCAGGTATTTGAGAGTTCCCGCGGCCTGAGCGTTGGCTGCGACGTGGAGTTTGAACAGCACATGCTGGAAGTGACACTCGGCCCCGGCATTTTGTCGAGTATCTACGACGGGTTGCAGAACAACCTTGAAACCATGACCGGCGTGTTTCTTCAACGTGGTGAATATACCGCTGCGTTGAATAATACCGTGAAATATAACTTTACACCATTGTCGAAAATTGGCGACACCGTGCAGGCGGCCGACTGGCTGGGTGAAGTGACCGAGGGCTGGTTGCCGCATAAGATTATGGTGCCTTTTGCTTTTGCAGGACACTATACGGTAAAATGGCTTGCCGTTGCCGGTGACTATACCATAGAAGAAAAAATGGCGGTGCTCACTGATGAGCACGGCGCCGACCATGAGGTAAGCATGGTGCAGCAATGGCCGGTGAAACGCGCCATTACTGCATATAAAGAAAAACCGCGCCCTGTCCGCGTGCTGGAAACCGGCGTGCGCGTGATTGATACGTTCAACCCCATAGCCGAAGGCGGCACGGGTTTCGTTCCCGGCCCGTTCGGCTCCGGAAAAACAGTGTTGCAGCAGGCGCTGGCCAAGCAGGCGGAAGCCGATATCATTATTATGGCGGCCTGCGGCGAACGCGCCAACGAGGTGGTGGAAATTTTTACCGAATTTCCGGAACTCGAAGACCCGCGTACCGGCCGTAAGCTGATGGAGCGTACGACCATTATTTGCAATACGTCTAACATGCCCGTAGCTGCCCGCGAGGCCTCGGTGTACACTGCGATGACCATTGGTGAATATTATCGCGCCATGGGCTTAAAAGTGCTGTTGCTGGCCGACTCCACTTCCCGCTGGGCGCAGGCGCTGCGTGAAATGAGCAACCGCCTCGAAGAACTGCCCGGCGCCGACGCGTTCCCCATGGACCTTTCGGCCATTATTTCCAACTTCTACGCCCGTGCCGGTTTTGTATATCTCAATAATGAAAAAACAGGCTCGGTGACCTTCATCGGCACCGTGTCGCCCGCAGGTGGTAACCTGAAAGAGCCGGTGACGGAGTCGACCAAGAAAGCCGCCCGCTGCTTCTATGCCCTTATGCAGAGCCGTGCCGACAGTAAGCGCTATCCGGCCATCGACCCGCTCGACAGCTAC
>DBDM01000069.1:10059-12336 GCA_002293585.1 Bacteroidales bacterium UBA932 | reverse complement strand
GCGTTTGTAGATATATTCTTTATTTAACCATTTTTCAAATAAAGGTATATCTTCGTTGAGTAGAGGCTTTAATGTAATGTCATCTTTATTTATGCTTTCTTCCATACAAATTGTAAATATACACTATTTTATTCGGAAAGTCAAGAGGAATTAAACTAAATACCGCTAATATTTTTGAAATTTCATATCTTTTTGGTCCTAAATATAATATACAGGAATGTGTTGTTGAAAAATACTACTAATCAAAAACTGTCAGATTAAGTCTTGACTATTACACCTATAGGAATTTAGTATTAACAGAGTATCAAAGTCTGTTTTTTCACTTAATTTTCAAACACCCTATGCAATAATCGGGAATTCTTTATAGAACCGAAGCAGGGATATGGTTTCTGTCCGCAGTTTTGTACGAACGAATTTTTTCATATCCTCATCCATTAACTCCCCTAAACCGTTCAGAATACCCCGGTCGCTCATGCTTTCGAGATGGTCGATACATTTTTGCATGTAATCAACCAGTGGCATTCCCATGCGGGTTTCAACAATCTCTTTGTTTATCGGTGTTTGTTTCTGCATGAAGAACCAACTATCAAAGATGTCACGATTTGTTAATTCTCCACGGTCAAGCAACGCACAGAGTTTATGAGCGAACATATCAGGAGCAACCATTACCAGCATGTTGATACCCAGCAAGTTTTTTCTTTCATAATGGTTATCCCACTGCCGGTTGGATATTTCTATTTTCAATTTCCGTTCGCCGACACCGTAATCCAGTACGATAATCGGGCCGTAGAACTTCATGGCTTCATCGAATATCTTACCGTATTTCAACAAGATTTTTCGTACTTTTTCATACACCGTTTTTTCTTTTGCCGGATCAAGCAGGTTGAAATCCAAATCGACCGAAAAGCGTGGCAAATCATAAAAAAACATCAATGCCGTGCCACCTTTGAAGCCGAGGCAATTTGCCAACTCTATATCGGAATAGATATCTTTGAGCAGTTGTGTCAGGAAAAATTTATGTTTGTTGATGCTAACCATTGGTGAGTAGTTTTTTTACCCTTGCCGTAAGCGTTTTAGAATTATATATCGGCAAAAGTTTAGTTATTAAATTCTTATCAAGGGTATTCAGGTTGTCGAAATAGTATGTTGCATTTAAATACAGGATGTCCAAAAAGGCACGTTCGGGCGTGGCAATATTTACATTGCCGGTTTGATTGACGCCTTGCGTGACAATAAGGATTTCCCCTTTTATTTTTCGATAGGCGTAAGTGCGACCTTCTATGTCGACACTACGATTCAAATAGCCGACGGCAGTGATTTGTTCATCATATTGGAAAACAACGCCGGCTTTTTGCAACACGTATTCCAACGAAATATAAGACGGAGTATAAAGCGTACAGGCCAACTCTTCGGGATTATAGCCGGATTTCACATAAATACCTTTTCGAGGGCGGAGCAACTTCCCCTTGCGGACATAGTAATTCAACCGCTCGTTCAGCTTCTTAAAGTCGCTCTCCCCGATAAGCATAGCAATGTCGTTCAGCGAGAACACAGTCCGTGTGTCGCTAAAAACCGATAAAATCAAATCGCTATTTCGGGAACTGTTCATTGGATTATTTTCAATGTTTAGTTCACAAATATAAGAAATAATTCCGATTCGGCCAAATATTTGTCTTTTTGAATAATCAAAAATAAATGCTACCTTTGCACAAGATTTTGGTAACCGGGGTATTTCATATTCCGGTGAAAGGGAACCCGGTGAGACTCCGGGGCTGTACCTGCAGCTGTAATTCCTCATGATGTTGATTAAAGACTTACGTCACTGTTCGAAGGAATGGGAAGACTTTTAATCGGAGGAAAGCCAGAAGACCTGCCAAAATAAATAAGGCACCAAGCTTCCAGGGAAAGAAGGGTGTAATATGAATACACTGATTTAAAATAAGGTCGGATGAAAAAAACAGGCTATGCGCTCATTCTTATTTTAGCTACCGTACTGTATTCCTGCAATTCAGGCAAAAGAAGCAGCAATACAGCTTCGGGCACCGCAGACTCTTTAAGCATTACCCACATAAAATATGCCAAAGGGTTTAAAGTGAAAGATGGTGCGAACTACAAATTAGTCGATGTAACAGACCCTTCGGGAGAAAGCGACATGGTGTATAAATACGCCTTGTTGAAAAAAGGGACGGATAAAAAAGACGTACCTCCCGGCTATGAAATTATAGAAACGCCCGTGCAAAAAGTCATCTGCATGACAACGCTTCAAATTTCCAATTT
>DBDM01000069.1:8888-10053 GCA_002293585.1 Bacteroidales bacterium UBA932 | reverse complement strand
TTCTGTTTAACGAAAAGATAAACAAACAGTTAAAAGAAAAGAAAACCACTAAAGTAGGTATTGAAGGCGAATTTGATACGGAACTTATTTTGGCGCTGGATCCGGATATTATCATGGTTTCTCCTTTCAAGCGGGGAGGCTACGAAACTATCCGCAATTTGGACATCCCGTTGATCGGTTTTTTAGGCTATAAAGAAAGCTCCCCGCTCGGACAGGCCGAATGGATAAAATTTACCGCCATGCTGTTAGGCTTGGAAGAACAGGCGAACAAACAATTTGAAGCAATAGAAAAAAGATACATGGAACTTGTGGCTTTAACAGCATCCGTAGAAAAAAAGCCTACCGTTATGAGCGGAGAACTGCATTCGGGAAATTGGTACGTGGTGGGAGGGAACAGTTATCTGGCCCAGCTGTTCAGAGATGCCGGCGCCCTTTACTTTATGCAGAACGATAATGGATCGGGCGGATTTTATCTTGATTTTGAAACGGTCTATTCGCAGGGGGCGACTACCGGTTACTGGCGGATGGTGAACAGCCATAGCGGAACGTTTACCTACGAAGCGCTGAAACAAAGCGATGCACGTTACGCCGACTTCAAGGCATTCAAAGAAAAAAAACTGATATATTGCAACCTGAGGGAAAAACCTTTTTACGAAAACACCCCGGTAGAGCCGGAAGTGGTGTTGGCTGACCTGATAAAAATATTTCATCCCTCATTATTACCCGGACATACGCCGGTATACTACGAATTATTGAAATAAATGAAACGCTATACACTCTCTTTTATCCTGATTTTTTTATCCGTCATCCTGTTCTTTATCCTGAATTTGGTGCTGGGAACTATCTCCATTCCGTTTTCTTCCGTTTGGAATATTTTATGGGGACTGGGAGAAGAAACGGAGATCTGGCAAAATATCATTTGGAAATCCCGTTTCCCACAAACCATGACTGCTTTGGTGGCCGGCGCCGGACTATCCATCAGCGGACTGCAAATGCAAACGGTATTTCGTAATCCCTTGGCAGGCCCGTCGGAATTGGGAATCAGTTCCGGGGCCAGTCTGGGCGTGGCATTTATCATCCTTCTTTCCGGCAGCATAGGAGGAGTAGCATTAAATAAACTGGGGGTATTCGGAGAAGTAGCCGTTTCGATAGCGGCTATTGCAGG
>DBDM01000069.1:0-8783 GCA_002293585.1 Bacteroidales bacterium UBA932 | reverse complement strand
TATGTGATTTGGGGCTTGGGCAGTTTCTCCAAAGTTTCCGGCGGACAGGTGTACACTTTTGTCTGTATCATGATCGTATTGGTACCCCTTTCTTTCCTGTTGATAAAAACATTAAACCTGATGCTGTTGGGCGATGGTTATGCCCGTAATCTCGGACTGAACATCAGGCGCGCGCGCTTATATGTGATCACCTGCTCCTGTGTGATAACAGCGATGGTAACGGCCTACTGCGGCCCAATCGTTTTCCTCGGTTTGGCTGTCCCTCATTTATGCAGGGCGATATTTGTTTCTTCCGACCATCGTGTACTGATGCCGGCGGTTACGCTAACAGGCGCGTCGTTGGCTTTGCTTTGCAACCTGATAGCCCGTATGCCCGGATTCGAAGGCGCTTTACCCATCAATTCGGTTACGGCGCTTATCGGAGCGCCTGTTATTATCTCTGTTTTGTTTGGTAAACGTAAAAGCGAACTCAGTTGATATGAAACGGAAACAGAACGTCATTGAAATAAAAGACCTCTCGATAGGTTATTCTGTTAAAAGGAGCGCCAAAGTAGTTGCCGGGCCTATTACGTCTACCATATTCAGCGGAGAGCTCACCTGCCTGCTTGGCGCCAATGGAATCGGAAAATCCACCTTATTGAAAACGCTTACGGCTTTCCTGCCCGGACTGTCGGGCGAAATATTTATCCGGGGACGGGAAATCAACACCTATTCCGAGAAAAAACTGGCAACGCTTGTCGGTGTTGTACTCACTGAAAAGCCGGACATAAAGAACATGACCGTCCGGGAATTGGTCGGGCTGGGCCGTAGTCCCTATACCGGCTTTTGGGGAACGCTGAATAAAAAAGACAAAGAAATTGTCGACAATGCCATTGCTTTGGTGAAGATCGATCACCTTGCTCACCGGATGATCCATGCGCTGAGCGATGGAGAACGTCAGAAAGTAATGATCGCCAAAACGCTTGCACAGGAAACGCCGATCATCCTGTTGGATGAACCGACCGCATTTCTTGATTTTCCGAGCAAAGTGGAAATTATGCAATTGCTGCACCGCTTGTCGCGCAAGACGAACAAAACCATATTCCTCTCTACCCACGATTTGGAACTGGCGCTGCAAATAGCCGATAAAATATGGTTGATGGATAATGAGAGCAGTATACGCACAGGCACGCCCGAAGATCTGGCCTTGAATGGAAGCCTGAGTAATTTCTTTGCCCGTAAAGGAATTATTTTCGACCGGGACACCGGTCTGTTTCGAATAGAGAACGAATTTGACAAACAAGTGCGTTTGATGGGGCACGGACAAAAATACGCCATGATACGCAAAGCGCTCTCAAGGAACGGCATTATGGCTTCGCGACAAACCGATGCCGGTATACTTATCGAAATTTCCAACGAAGGGATAGTGATCAGCCGGCCCTCGCAGCCTCTCTGTGTCGTAACCACCATCGAAGAATTGTTGGAGGAATTGGTGGTATGATATTGGTTTTCGGAGGTACAACGGAAGGAAAAAAAGCCGCCGCCGTATGTGATGAAGCAGGCCAACCATTCTATTATTCTACTAAAAGCAACAGTCAGGTAATAGCGACGGCAAACGGCATACATATCACGGGAGGCATGGATGAAGATCAGCTATTTTTCTTTTGCCGTGCGAAAGACATCCGTCTTATTGTCGATGCGGCGCATCCTTTTGCCGAAGCCCTGCATAAGAATATCGCCGCGGTGTCGGAACAATTAAAACTTCCGGTGGTAAGGTATGAACGCAATTATCCACCACGCGACAAAAACCTGTTGTGGTTCGATTCATACAATGAAGTCATAGCTTATCTGGAGAAAAATAACGTGAATAATTTACTTGCGCTGACCGGAGTAAATACGGTTTCTAAATTGAAACCCTACTGGCAGGGGCATCATTGCCGCTTCAGGATCTTGGACAGGGACGAGTCGCGCGATATGATAAAGAAGGAAAACTTTCCGGTAAACAATGTATTATATTACCGCACGGAAGAAGACGAAACGGTGCTCTTTGAGCAATTAAAACCGGCGGCTGTTCTTATTAAAGAAAGTGGCGATACCGGAGGCTTTACTAAAAAAGTAGCAGCAGCCGGACACTTGAAAATACGGGTACTGGTTGTTAAGCGCCCTGTTTTATCGGTTTCCTTTATTCCTGTTTATGGTGAGCATGGCTTGAGGAAAAAAATAGAATCTTTGTGTCCCGGTTTTTTCCCGCTAAGGACGGGCTATACCACCGGAACGTGTGCAACGGCGGCCGCGAAAGCCGCCCTTATGGCATTACTAACGGGGAAAGAACAAGCGTCGGTCGACATTACTTTGCCCTCAGGTGAATTAGTTGATATAGCTGTTTCCTCTACATCCGTTGAAGGAGATAAAGTCAGCTGTGCGGTGTTGAAAGATGCGGGGGACGACCCGGATGTAACGAATGGGCAGGAAATAATTTCCACCGTGCAATTCAATCCGGACCATACGGAAGTACGTTTCCTGCGGGGAAAAGGAGTAGGGGTGGTTACCTTGCCGGGATTAGGGCTTGCAATAGGCGAACCGGCCATTAACGAAACTCCCCGGAAAATGATAACGCAGGAAATAACCGGGATTTTACATCATTTTCAGGATGAACTGCCGGAGCAGTGTTTAAGTGCCGGTGTGGACGTGACCATTTCGGTTCCGAACGGAGAAGAAATAGCCCGGAAGACCTTCAATCCCAAATTGGGTGTTGTAGGCGGTATTTCTATTATTGGAACATCCGGCATTGTAAAGCCTTTTTCCTCAGATGCCTTTGTTGCTTCCATCCGCCGTGAGATGCAAGTGGCCAAGGCTTTGGGCTGTGAACATATTGTGATGAATTCGGGCGCAAAAAGCGAACGCTTTATACGAAAAGCATACCCTATGCTGCGCGACCAGGCATTTATCCATTATGGAAATTTTATCGGAGAAACGATCAAGATCGCCTCGGAACTCGGCTTTGGACAACTGACCATGGGTATTATGATAGGCAAGGCGGTTAAACTGGCCGAAGGCTCTTTAGACACCCACAGTAAGAAAGTGCTAATGAATAAAAATTTTCTTCTTGAGGTGGCACAAGAAGCGGGTTGCGCTGCAGAAACGCTTCAAGCGATACGAACAATCACTATGGCAAGGCAGTTATGGGATATTATCCCGAAAGCGGAACACGCTTTTTTCTCCCGGTTAATAAAGATGTGCTACGATGTGTGCAAGCCCTTATTCATCAAGGGTGCGTTGGAAATCCTTTTAATTGACGAGGAAGGTCAACATCAATAATTTCCCCATACTGCGGCATCCCTTCAAATGCGCTGTTGAGGTCTCTTTGTCCGAAGTAAACACGTGCACAATTGATCACGCCCCCATGTGTAAAAACAAAGACCGTATCGTATGTTTTTTCTTTCAATTCATATAGGAATGAAGCCACGCGTTCATACATTCCGGTGAATGATTCGCCGTTGGGAGCGGGCGGATTTATCCAGTCGGTCGCCCATACGGACATATCAATCTCGTCCCACCTTTTTCCTTCCCACGCTCCGAAATTCAACTCTTTTAAACGTTCGTCTTGTACGGCGTTATTGAACCCGCAAAAGCAGGCCAGCCGGGCGCACCGGCTCAATGGACTGGAAAAAACAGCTTCGGGAAAGATACCTTCCAATCTTTCTTTTACGGTGCGGGCTTCCTCTTCGAAAGAAGCATTCAGCGGAACATCCGTCTGTCCGTAGCAAACACCTTTAGGAACAGCTACCGAAGTATGCCTGATAAAGTAAATTTTCATACCGGGAAGAATTTGTAACAAATGATGATGCCGGCATAAAAAGACAATTCGCAGAGTAAGAACAAGGCCCCGCAGCAATCACCGGTATATCCGTTGATCTTTCTTTTCATAAAAGCCGTCAGGAATAAAAACATTAACACCGGAAACAATAAAGCGGCTAACCATTCCATGCGTGGAATCAACATCAGCGGCAGTAATCCGAATGTGCAAGCAATAAGCGAAGCGCCGGCAGCAGGCTTACTATATACAACCTTTGACTTACTGCTTTCTTCCGTGCGTGCATAAGGTAAAAGGCGAATGATTTGCGAACTAATTAATTTACATAACGGGTCAGCTATCAGAATAACCGTGCAGGCAATCGTGGGAGGGAGATGTAACAGCAAAAAATAAAACAGCAAAAAATAAAATACCAGTCCGATAACACCGTACGTTCCGATATGAGAATCCTTCATAATGGAGAGGATGTTATCCCTGTCTCTTCCTCCCCCGAATCCGTCTAAAAAATCGGCCAGTCCGTCTTCATGCAAGGCGCCGGTCAATAATACCCGGCTGAGCAGGGCCAGAACAACGGCCACCGCATAAGGGAAAACCTGCGCCGACAACCATAGTGCGCCCGACATAACCCCGGCGGTCAACCAGCCGGTTACCGCCCAATAGTTAATCACATCCCTGAAATAGTCCGGGAGTAGATTGAATACTTTCCACCTATGGAAAGGCAGGCGGGTAAAGAAAATAAAGGCGGCAGCAATTTGTTTCATCGGTTAGAAATATTTAGTAACCTGAATTTGCTTAAATGAGTTCATTTCATTAATCATGCGTACGGCCGAATCAACGATTGGATAAGCACACAACGCTCCGGTTCCTTCGCCTAAGCGCAATGCGAGGTTCAGGATTGGTCGGACGTTAATGTATTCCAGCACCAGTTTATGCCCTGCCTCATCGCCCTGATGCCCGAAAATGCAATAGCTCATCACTTCCGGATAGAGCTTGGAAGCGGCAAGCAGGCAATTGGTCATAATAAAACCGTCGATAAGAATAATCATTTTCAGTTCGGCGGCTTTCAGCATGGCGCCTACGGCCATTACCATTTCATAGCCTCCGAACCAGCGCATAATATCTTCCGTTGACGCGTCGCCGCTGTAATTTTCCATTGACTTTTTCAGCACGTTATATTTGTGACCGATGATGTTGCCGGTGTGATCGCAACCGGCGCCTATACATTTGTCCAAAGGTATACCCGTAAGGTAAGTCATCCATAACGATGAGGAGGAGGTATTGGTTATTCCCATTTCTCCGAAGCTGATGATATTGCAGCCATCGTTGAAACAAGCCTGCGCACATTCCGCCCCCCTTTCTATAGCCAGTTCCATTTCTTCACGAGTCATGGCAGCTTCATGCAGATAGTTGCGTGTGCTTTTCCGGATTTTCTTGTCGATGATAGGGTCGCCGGGCTTGAAATCAAAATTCACGCCGGAATCTACAACCCTTAGGTCAAAGTGGTGCTGACGGGCCAGGAAATTTATGCCGGCGCCGCCGTTCCAGAAATTGGCAATCATCTGATAGGTCACTTCCTGCGGCGAAGGACTTACGCCTTCGGCGGCAATCCCGTGGTCTCCCGCAAAAACAATATGGCAGGGATGGTTCAGTCGGGGGCTCAGCGTTTGTTGTATCCATCCTACGTGCATCGCTAAGTCTTCCAATGCTCCCAACGAACCTTTAGGTTTCGTGAGGTTATCAATTTTCTCTTGCAGGTAAGGACGTATTTCGTCTTTTGGCTTCTCAATAGTAAACTGTATCATATCATTTATGTTTAATTTTTATATTTCAATCCCCGTAAACATTCGCAGCAAAAAACCAATACCAAAACTTATGGTTGCCACACCCAGACTCAAAGCAGTCATTTCGGCAAAACGCGAAGAAAAACGCTCGTCCTTTACCACTGAATAATAGTAGTTAAACACTGCTATAATACAGATGGCCGTTGCCAGCATCACGCTCAGGGAGAGAAAAACCCTGTCGAAAAGAATATAGGGCAAAATAAGCAGGACAACCGTTATAAAATAAGCCGTGCCGGTGTAAAGTGATGCCCGCAATGCGTGCCGGCTGTCGCTTTCCGTGCGTGTGGAAAGATATTCGGAAGTTGCCATTGAGAGCGCCGCAGAAATTCCCGTTATACTGCCAATCAGTGCAATCATTGACGAGGAGCCTAAAGCCAGCGTAAAACCGGCCAATGCACCGCTCAGCTCCACCAGTGCATCATTAAGCCCAAGTACCACCGAACCCATGTAGTTCAACTTCTCTTCCTCTATCATTGCTATGAGTGCCTGCTCGTGGCGGATTTCGTCTTTGATGATTTGCTCGATTTCCGTAACTTCTTGTAATGCCTTGTATTTCTCTTGCGCCTTTGCCTCGCCTTTTTCCATCAGCTTAACGCCAAAGGTAAGGCCGAAAATCCGTGCCAGAAAATAGAAGAATATTACCCGCAGTTTTTGAGGCTTCAGCGTTTTGCCTGAATATTGCCCGAAAACCTCGTAATGTCGCTGTTCATCGTTTGCAATGTGCTCAAACAGTTCTCTGTTTTTCGGATTTTTTTCTATCTGCGCCAATTTCCGGTACACGGCGCTTTCCGTAATTTCGTTTTGCTGAAAGGCTATCAGCTCTCGCATTTGTTTTGCTTGCATTGTTTTATTATTTTATTTTTAACGATAGGCCCGATACCATCAGGTACGCTTCGTCGGCTTTCGCCGCAATATACTGGTTCAGCCAACCCTGTAAATCGGCGAAGTTCCGTTGGAGCTCCTTGGGGGACATCTCGCCCATGCCGATTTCGTTTGTAACAAAGATAAATTGAGCGTCCTGTCCGGTAAACCGGTCGAACTCGGCTTTCAGTTCCGCAAGGGCTTTTTCTGTGTTCGATTTTAAATCGAAGAAATAGTTAGTAGCCCAAAGGGTTACGCAATCAACCAAAATAACTTTTCCTTGCAGTTGGTGTTTGCTGAGTGCTTTATCTTCTTCTATATTCGTCCACTCGGCGCCTCTTTCGGCTTTGTGCCTTTCAATACGTTTCCGGTGCTCATCGTCCCAGGTGCGGGAGGTTGCCAGGTAAACAGGGTTTGCGGACAGGGATAAAGCCATTTCCTGTGCAAAGCGGCTTTTGCCCGAGCGTTGTCCTCCGGTGATTAATATGATCTTTTTCATTGGCGAAACAGGTGTTTAAATTCGTTGGCATACAAGCGCGATAAGCCGCGGCGGTTATCAATAGATTCGCCTACTACGATCATGGTAGTCAGCGTCAGGTTATTTTCTTTGATGATCTTGGCCAGGTCTTTCAATTGTCCCCTGTAAATTCGCTCGTCTTTCCACGTCAGTTTATAGCAGGCGGCTACAGGTGTTTCGGGCGAGTAGTGTTCCAACAGTTCTTTTTGCACATCCTCTGCAATGAAAGCGCTCAGGAAGATGCACATCGTGCTTTGCGAACGCGCCAGCAAATGCAGCTTCTCCTTTTCGGGCATAGGCGTACGTCCTTCGCCGCGGGTGAGAATAATGGTCTGCACCTTTTCGGGGATGGTGAATTGTGAACGAAGGGCGGCAGCGGCGGCTTGAAAAGAAGATATGCCCGGCGTGATATGATAAGACATCCCGTATTGATCGAAGAAAGCCATTTGCTCCTGAATAGCCCCGTAAATGCAGGGGTCGCCGGTGTGCAGGCGGACTACCAGTTGGCCTTTGTTATAAAACTCCTTCATCAGTGCAAACTGTTCTTCCAGATCCATCGAAGCGGAACTCCTGACCACAGCACCTTCTTTGGCGCAATAAGTCAGCTCTACCGGCACCAGACTCCCTGCATAGAGGATTAAGTCAGCTGCTTCAAGGAATTGACGGCCTTTTACCGAAATCAAATCAGGGTCGCCGGGGCCGGCGCCTACAATTTCGATATGTCCTTGCCGTATAAATTCGCGGTCTATGGCAACAGCAAAAGTGAAATCGTTTCCCTCGCTCAGCTTCCCTTTTTGCTTTTCCAAAACCAGCGTACCGTAACCGGCGCTTTTAATCGCCGCAGTCTCAGCAACTCCAGGCACAGCCGCTACTTCTTCTACTTTAGGCGAAGGATTAGGCACGTCGATACCTTTCAGTTCATCTGCGGTATAGATGTTTGCAGGGATATTCCCGAAGAGTTCTTGAAGTGCTACGAGCAACTGTTCCTTTGCCTTCAGGTCGATGGTCGAAATATTCTTTAGAGAAGAAACGGCTATATGATTTGTAGCTAAAACCGCTGCAATGTATTCCCCGATTCCTTCAGGGTTGCAGTCCTTGCGGCAACCTACGCCTATATGCAGTACGGCAGGATGATAATAAATGGTATCGACTCCGGCGTCGGGATACAGGAAGGGGGTTACGGCAATCAGCAGTTCGTACCCGGAGAAGTCGATATCGGCATAGCTATAGTAAACGGTAACATGCGGGGGAAGCGTACGCTCCAAAAAAGCTGTTCCCTTATCTTTTATATCCAACAACAAGGCCGTCGGCTTTTTATTCACAAAGGCAGTAAGCGGCTGGTTGAGGTTGGCGGTATTGCAAGCGGTAACCCAATCGTACTTCTTACCCAATGTATCGAGCGCCCACAGATTGAGGTTATCGCTTTGCGTGGTAATAACCGCTTCGCCGCCGATGATACGGGCAAGCCTTTGGGTTAGCTCATTAGCCCCACCCACATGACCGGACAAAACCGAAACCACATACCTCCCTGTACTATCAATATTGATAACGGCAGGATCGGTATGCTTATCCTTTATATAAGGTGCGATGCTCCGGACGCATATCCCCATAGCCCCGACGAAGATCAAGGACTCGCATTGCCCAAAGTTCTCTTCCACCCATTGGCTGATAGAGTCAATGGCAGTAACTCCTTCAATCCTTGCTTTACTGAATATCTGCGCATCAGGAAGCGCTTTCGTTATTTTCTCCGCTACGGGATATCCCGTAGCGG
>DBDM01000082.1:14157-16728 GCA_002293585.1 Bacteroidales bacterium UBA932 | reverse complement strand
GCCAGACTTAGGATCTGGTGCCGTAAGGCGTGGGGGTTCGAGTCCCTTTGTCCGCACGATATCTTTAATGCTGAAAAAATGAAAATAGCCCAGAAGAACACTGACGAATTGACCGCAACAATTGCATTGACCATTGAGAAGACCGACTATGAGCCGCGGGTGAAAAAATCGCTCAACGACCACCGGCGCAAAGCAGAGATCAAAGGTTTCCGGCAGGGCATGGCCCCTATGAGCCTGATTGAGAAGATGTACGGAAAATCTATATTGCTTGACGAAGTGCAAAAATTGATGTCGGAAAGTCTCAATAAACATATTGCCGATAATAACCTTCAACTTTTGGGCGAGCCCTTGCCGAGCGAAGATGAACCGAGCCAAAATGACTGGGAAAAAGGGGGTGATTTGGAATTCAAATTCGACATTGCCTTAGCGCCGAAAATCGATATTCAATTTACGGAAAAAGATAAAATTCCTTTCTACAAAATTACGGTGAGCGCCGACGATTTGGCGAAATACAAAGAACAGATTCTTCGTCAATACGGTAAGCTCGAAGATACAGATGCCGCCGGTGATGAAGATTTTATCAAGGCGACGCTTACACAGGGAGAACATGTGATTGAAGATACTTACATTTCCCTCAAAAATATAGAAGATAAAAAACTGAGAAAACCTTTTATCGGCAAGAAAGTGGGTGACGAATTCGATGTAGACGTAAAGAAAACCTTTACGAATGAAACCGACCTGGCCGCCATGTTGAAAGTGAAGAAAGACGAACTCGAAAAGTTTGAACCGGTATTCGGTATTAAAGTCACTGAAGTGAAACGCTTTGCACCGGCCGAACTGAATCAGGATTTGTTCGACCGTATTTTCGGCAAGGATGAAGTGAAGAGCGAAGACGAATTTAATAAAAAAGCGGAAGAACGCATTGCCGGTGAATATGCGCAGGAAAGTGACTATCGCTTTACTGTTGATGCCCGTACCAAAGCCTTAGAGAAAGCTAATTTGCAATTGCCGGTGGATTTTCTGAAACGTTGGTTGCTATATGCCAATGAAGGAAAAATCACTAAAGAACAAATTGATAAAGATTTCGACGCTTTTGCCGACGACCTGCGCTGGCAAATGGTGCGTGGCTACATTACCCGCGAACAGAACCTGAAAGTGGAAAAGGAAGATATGCTCGACCACGCCCGCAAAATGGCGCGCTATCAATTCGCCATGTATGGCCTGAATAATGCATCCGATGAACATATCGACCACTATGCCAATAGCATTTTGGCTAATGAGCAGGAGGTGAAACGGATCTACGAAAAAGTGGAAGAAGACAAGGTAGTGGCTTATATCAAGAGTGTAGTGAAACTTGATGAAAAAGACATTACAATGGACAAGCTACAGAAACTTTACGAGGAGAAAAAATAATGCAAAACGAATTTCATAACTACGCCGTAAGGCATGCGGGTATCAGTAGCCTGAGCCTGCACCGTTATAATTCAATGTATGCGGGATATATCAATCCCACCATTATTGAAGAGCGCCAGTTGAATGTGGCGTCGATGGACGTGTTTTCGCGATTGATGATGGATCGCATTATTTTTTTGGGCGTTCCCATTAATGATGATGTAGCCAATATTATTCAGGCGCAGTTGTTGTTTTTGGAATCGACCGATGCTACCAAAGATATTCAATTATACCTGAACACGCCGGGCGGCTCCGTGTCGGCCGGCTTGGGTATTTATGATACCATGCAATTGGTGACGTCGAGAATTGCGACCATTTGTACCGGCATGGCAGCCTCTATGGGCGCTATTTTGCTTACGGCAGGCAGTAAAGGCCGCCGTTCGGCGCTCCCACACTCACGTGTGATGATCCACCAGCCCATGGGCGGCGCAGAAGGACAGGCCTCCGATATTGAAATTACGGCCCGTGAAATCATGAAACTCAAACGCGAGTTGTATGAAATTATTGCACTGCATTCGGGAAAAACTATTGAACAGATAGAAAAAGATGCTGACCGCGACCATTGGATGACTTCAACGGAAGCCTTGGAATACGGCATGATTGACGAGATAATGACTCGTACAAAAAATGTGTAGAACGTGGCAAAAAAAGAAAATAAGTCAATGCACCATTGCAGTTTCTGCGGTCGTCCGGCCGAACAGGTACCGCTGTTGATTGACGGGCCGGAAGTGGCTATTTGCAGTGATTGCGCCAAAAGTGTCTCAAACATTGTTGACGACATGTTGCCGGAGGAACAGCAACGTGCCATCAAGAAGGAACAGCCGGAGGTCACGTTGTTGAAACCGCGGGAAATTACCGCATTTCTCGACCAGTATGTGATAGGTCAGGATGCCGCCAAGAAATATCTTTCGGTAGCCGTGTATAATCACTACAAGCGGATCAACCAGCCGGTGAAAGATGAGGTAGACCTTGAAAAATCGAATATCCTGTTGGTAGGTGCTACGGGCACCGGCAAAACCTTGTTGGCACGCACCATTGCGCGTATGTTGCACGTACCTTTCGCCATTGTTGACGCTACGGTGTTGACCGAAGCCGGCTATGTGGGTGAAGATGTGGAAA
>DBDM01000082.1:196-13980 GCA_002293585.1 Bacteroidales bacterium UBA932 | reverse complement strand
CCCGACCAGAAAATGATTGCCGTAGATACTAAAGATATTTTATTTATTTGCGGCGGCGCTTTTGAAGGCATAGAACGTAAAATTGCCAACCGCCTCAATACGCAGGTGATTGGTTACGGCGCTATCAATAAAACGGCGCATATCGACAAGAATAACCTGCTGCAATATATTGCACCGGCCGATTTACGAAGCTACGGGCTAATTCCCGAAATTATTGGCCGTTTGCCTATTCTTACGTATTTGCAGCCGCTTGACCGCAAAGCCTTGCGGCAAATTCTTACCGAGCCGAAAAATGCCATTATCAAACAATATGTGCAACTCTTCAAAATGGACGGCATTAAGCTGACTTTTGATGATGAGGTGCTTGATTTTATTGTGGACAAGGCGGTAGAATTTAAGTTGGGCGCCCGCGGATTACGTTCCATTTGCGAAGCCATTATGATTGATGCAATGTATGACCTGCCGTCGACGGACAAAAATACCCTGCATGTCACTAAAAAATATGCAGAAGCAAAGATCAATGTGCTGATATGCTAATTTGCTGATGTGCTAATAAATCTCAAGGTCTCAAAGTCTCAAGATCTCACGGTCTTAAAGTTTCACCGCGTCTATCTTTTTCGTAATCGGAAATTCAGGTAGCGGTAGGCTTGCCGCTTCCGTTCTGCGACTGGGTATGACAGTACGTTCACAAACATCATAACGGTCTTTGGGCCTGTCGTCCTCACGCCAATTGAAGCCTTTGAGCCTCTCTTGCGCTTTGGTTACCTGATCGAGTGGGTGTATGGAAATTTTTTGGTTCTCTATATATTTGATCCGCGTCATCTTGCGCTCATGTACATTGATTTGCATGTTACTACTTTCGCCAAGGTTGATGTCGGTAATTACGCTGTCTTCCACCATATAGAAAATAGTTTGCACATTATTCAGCACATCAATCAGGTACACTTCATTGTCGCGGAACAGTGCGTGCATGTTGCGGCCTTTCACCTGGTCGAAATGCGTCGAATCACTTTGGGATATAGCGAAGGCGTTGTCTAAAAAATCTATCCTGTCCATTTGCCCGTTTTTGCCGATAAATATTATCTTATCGGATGTGATTTGGTTTTTACTGCTCCACAATACGGGATTGTAATACATTTCCGCCAATGTATCGTTAACGTGATAGACCAATGAATCACAGGCGCCTTGACCGTCGTTGCGGAAGAATTTAACCCCCCGGAAGACATGCAGGTATTGGAATACGGAATCTATTGTTGCAGTAGTGTCGTTGACCGCCTGTAGTTGCAGGCTGTCTGCCGCAGGTATTGTAGCCAATGTGTCGGAAGGTGCGCTTTGCAACAGGCTATCGGTAATAGGCGTGGGTAAGGTGTCGGAAGCAACGATTGCCGGATTTTTTTTCGGCAAGGGGAACGGCGCAGGAATAGCAGCGGCATTCGCCAACGGCAGGGGAAGCGGAAAAATCTTCCGCTCTATAAATTTAATGGTGTCGTTCTGTACCGTTGTTGTATCGACGGGAGCAGTGATCACGCTGGTGGAATCGGTGCTAATGCTGTCTTTGGCATAGTAGACCGGATTTTTCACGGTAGCAAAATGCAGCGTGTCGCCACGTATAAAGAGTGTGTCGGATTTTCCTTCTTCGTCGGTTTCATAATAAGCTGCAGAAGGCAGGCGGGTGAGTACCACATCCCGGGTTTCGTCAACTAAGTGCGCCTCGTTGCCAAAAGCCAACAGGGAGCGTGTCGTATCTAAGATCTGAATATTCCCGTAAAGATCGCTTTTTCCCTGCAGCCGGTCATAAAAAATACTGTCGGCCCACATTTCCTGTTTTTCCGATAGTACGTAAGCTTTTTTTGAAAAATGGAAATAGTCATTCGGCCTGTCGTACCATCCGTTTTCACAGAACAGGTAGCCTTCTTTGTGCCAAATCGAAGTGGGGCCAAGAAATACGGACGTCTCTGTGTCGGTGTTGTAGTGCAAAGAATCCGACCGGATCTGGTATTCTTTATTGTGCATTTCTACTTCTTCCTCAAAGCGGGCTACTTTAAGGCCGGAATAATAATAACCGCGTGCGCTTTCCAGCACATTGGCCGTATCGGCTAAGGTGCCGCCGCCGTAGAAATAACCTATATTTTCTTTGGTGTTGAAATCAAGGTTGAAGGTGCGCAGTACGGCTTTTTCGTCTTCGAGGCGTACAATTTTTCCACGTACTTTAGCTGTGTTGGTATTACCGTCGTAGTCGAGGGTTTCGCCGTACAGCTTAGTATTGTCTTTAACGACGACAACATGTCCGGAAGCTTTGAAACTATTGTTGCTATACACATCGGCGCTGTCACACGTCATGAGCGTTCCGTTGTGCATTAACCGCACATTACCGGTCAAACGGTTGAGGTATTTGTCTTCTTGGAGAATGCGGCGTATGGCGTCGGCATGCTGGATATGGACTACCTTACGGCCTTCAGGGGCCTGTGCCGGCAGCATTAAACAGCCGGAAAGATAGAGCAACAACAGCAAATAGCGGCGCAACCGTTTCATGATGTTATTTTATCCAGCCTTCGCGTTGAAACTCACAATCACTGAATAAAGGATCGATACGCAGATAGGTGGCTGCTTGTTGCTTGGTAATCCATTTTTCAAGATTTTCCATTTGCCGGGCTTGTTTGGCTAAGGCTTGTATGACACTGTAATCCTCTTCGAGATTGGCCGCATGAGAAGGAATTAATACGTCCAGCTTGATAATTTTATATTGTGTATGACCTTTGTCGTCGACAGCTTCGAAGGGATGGGATATGTCACCTTGCTTCATATTCCGCAGCACGTTGTAGTCAATGGGATTGAGCTGGTCTTTCTCAAACCGCGGTGTCATAGTTTGTTCATTTACTATCAATCCGCCGTTGAGGGTGGTTTTTGTATCCATGGAGTAATAAAGCGCTGCTTTGTCAAAGGTGAGACTGTCTTTCCGCACTAAATCGGCGATACTGTCCAATTTAGTGAAGGCGCTTTGACGTTGGTCGGCATCGTATTTTGGTTTTAGCAATATGTGACGGGCGTTGAACATATCATTGCCGTCTTTTGCAATCAACTGGATAATGTGGTAACCGTATTCCGTTTCCACGATTTGCGACACCTGTCCGGGCTTCAGAGCCATGGCGGCGTCGGCAAATGCGGGTACAAAGTTCTGTGCCGGCATCAACCCCAGTTCACCGCCGCGCCTGGCCGACTCCGGGTCTTCGGAATAAAGCACGGCCAGCGTATTAAATTTTTCGCCGTTCAATATCCGTTCACGCAATGACAGCAATTGTTCCCTTACTTCAAAGCGGGCATCGGTAGCCGGCGGCGTGATCACAATTTGGCGAATAACATATTGATCGGGCATGATAGGCAAGCTATCCTTATTGGTTTTTTTGTAGAAGCGGGCAACATCGGAGGGGGAGATAGGCGCATCTTTCATCAATTGTTGTTGCATTAATTGCGTGAGTATTTGCTCACGTACGGGCTCCCGCCAATCTTGTTTCAATTTAAACAACGGTTTTTTGAAATACTCTTCGGTAGCTTTTTCTCCGCCGAGCTGTGCCAATATTGTGCGCACCCGGCGTTCGATTTGTTCGTCAACCATTCCGTCGTCGGCTTTTAAGCTGTCGATACGCGCTTGTGCTAACAATAATTTTTGTAACAGAAGGTTCTCAAATACCTCGCAGCGCAGGTTTTTGTCCGATACGATACCTTGCACACGCATCATCATTACTTCCGATTCTACATCCGAATTGAGGATCATTTCGCCGCCTACTACTGCTACTACTTTATCAATTAATCCGTCTTGCGCCGGGAGCGGCCATGTGCAAACCAATAGCAGAAGCAATATATATTTGATGGATGTTTTATTCATTAATATAAATTTTTAGTCGTTTATTGTCGATGGCTTCATTGTAGGCCTCGTTCTCTATCTTATTGATCAATTCCAACCGGCGTTTGTTAATGATGGTGGTGTAATAGCGCTCTTTAAGTTGTTCTGCGGTATAGGGTGTCTCGTCGTTTTCGGCGTTTTGTTTATGGTAGTCTTGTAGATCCTGTTCGGTCACCGATGTGTTGAGTCTTTTTTCCACATATTGCATTTCGTAGCGGTAGGCCAACAGCGACATTTTATAGTCGTTTAACTCTTGTGAAATATCCTTCCGGTTATTATCAAGGTGTTTTTCCGCTTCGGCGGCCATTACGCATTTGCGCGCCCAATTGTTGATGTAGCTTTTGAGCAGTTCAACACTGTCTTTATGGCTGATACCGTTGGGAAAAATTTCCTGTACGTCGGAAAGTCTTAATTCTTTATCGTCTACTTTGGCCAACAGTTTGTCGTGCGATTGCTTTGGCATGAAATAGTCGCACGACGACAATAACAAAGCAGCGATTAGTATGTACATTAAATTTTTCATCGGCTGTAGTTAGGTGCTTCGCGGGTAATGGTTACATCGTGCGGGTGGCCTTCGATTACTCCGGCGGCAGTTACACGGATAAAGGAAGCTTTTTTCAGCGCGGCGATATTTTCGGCGCCGCAGTAGCCCATCCCTGCACGCAGTCCGCCAATCAATTGGTAAAACACTTCAGACAGTGCGCCTTTGTACGGTACTTGCGCCACGATTCCTTCAGGTACAAGTTTTTTAATATCTTCTTCCACATCCTGGAAGTAACGGTCTTTAGAGCCGTTCTGCATGGCTTCGAGCGAGCCCATGCCGCGGTATGATTTGAATTTACGTCCGTTGAGAATAATAGTTTCGCCGGGCGATTCTTCCACTCCGGCAAAGAGTGAACCGGCCATTACGGTGTCGGCGCCGGCAGCAATGGCTTTCACCACATCACCGGAATAGCGGATACCCCCGTCGGCAATTACTGGGATGCCTGAACCTTTGAGGGCCTTAGCGACGTCGTAAATGGCGGTGAGTTGAGGTACGCCCACACCGGCTACCACGCGGGTAGTACAGATGGAACCGGGGCCTATACCTACTTTCACGGCATCAGCGCCGTTGTCGGCCAACAATTTTGCCGCCTCCGCCGTGGCAATATTTCCCACTACAATTTCTACCTGGGGAAAAGCCTTCTTGATTTCTTTCACCATGTTCACTACAAACATGGAGTGTCCGTGTGCCGTATCGACCACCACAGCGTCGACGCCTACTTTCACCAGTGCGTCGATTTGCGCCATAGTGCGGGCATTTACTCCCACACCGGCAGCCACACGCAGACGGCCTTTGTCGTCCTTGCTGGCGGTGGGGTTATCTTTGATCTTGGTAATATCTTTGAACGTAAGCAGACCGACGAGTTTACCTTTATCGTCTACTACCGGCAGTTTTTCGATTTTGTGCTTTTTCAGCAGGGCTGTAGCTTGTTGCAGATCGGTGCCCTGCGGTGCGGTGATCAGGTTTTCGGAAGTCATTATCGCAGCGATAGGCTTTGACAGTGTATCCTGGAAACGCAGGTCGCGGTTGGTGACAATACCTAACAGGAACCTTTCATTATCGACTACGGGAATGCCGCCGATCCTATTTTCCGCCATCATGCGTAGCGCATCGCCTACCGTAGCGTCTTTGTGAATGGTGACCGGATCGAAGATCATGCCGTTTTCGGCGCGTTTTACTTTTCGCACTTGTTCCACCTGGTCTTCGATCGACATATTTTTATGGATTACGCCGATGCCGCCTTCACGCGCTATGGCAATGGCCATGGCGGCTTCCGTCACAGTGTCCATAGCCGCCGACACAATAGGTGCGTTAATATTGATATTCCGTGAAAACAGGGTGGATACGCTTACTTCACGCGGTAATACGGTTGATTTGGCCGGTACCAGCAGGACGTCGTCAAAAGTAATGCCTTCCTGTAGGACTCTATCGTTTAAAAATGACATATCATTATATTTTAACTTACAAAGTTAAGAAAAAATAGTAAATAGTAAATAGTAAATAGTAAATTTTTGGTAATGACTTAGAAATTAATACCCTTTCACCCTTCACCCTTCCACCTTTTACCCTGGTAGGTATCCCGGTCGATGAGGCGTTGATTAAGGAGCCGCAGCAACTCTACATTGCGTAGTTTCCCCCAGGGAGTAGATTCGATGAAACGCGGAGGTACTTCATTGATAAAGCGCTCAATACGGATGTGTGGCGATAGCCGTTCGAGAAAATCAACAAAAAAATCAAGATAACCGTCAAGGTTGAACGTTACGAAATCCCCGGGATGCTCAATGTATTCCTGTGCCATAGCCGTACCTTTGATAAGTTGCAGTTGGTGGAATTTGACGGAGATGAGCGGCAGGGAAGAAATGATGCCGGCCATGTTCAGCATGTCTTCGCGTGTTTCGCCGGGAAGTCCGAAGATGAAATGTGCGCCCGTGCGGATATTCCGTGCGGCGGTGTCGCGAATGGCCTGTTCGGCCACGGCATAGTTGTGCCCCCTGTTAATATGTTGCAGCGTACGGTCATAGCACGATTCCACGCCGTATTCGATCTGTACGAAATATTTTTGGGCTAACGCTGCGAAATAGTCGAGTTTAGCCGCGTCCACACAGTCAGGGCGTGTGCCTACCACAATGCCTTCCACCTGCGGGTGTGTGAGAGCTTCGTCATAGATCCTGTTTAATACGGAAAGCGGGGCGTAAGTATTTGAAAATGATTGAAAATAAACAAGATAACGCTTGGCGCGAGGGTAGCGGACTACATGAAATTCAATACCTTCCGCTATTTGTTGGGAAATACTTTTCTGCGCACTACAATAAGAAGGGGTAAATGCTTCATTATCACAATAAGTGCAACCACCTGTCGATAAACGGCCGTCGCGGTTGGGACAGGTAAATCCGGCATTCACGGCTACTTTTTGCAACCGTGTGCCGAATAATTCTTTGATGTAACCGGCGTAGGAATTGAACCGTAGCGGTTGTTCAGCAGACATTTATACTTTAACTTTTACCACAATTTTACGTATGGGACCGTCGCCGATCATCGGTGCATGTCCGTCGTAAGGAAAGAAAACGGCAATATTGCCGGGTTCGAGGCTGAAAAACACTTCGGGCGCGTCTTTAAAAAAGGCAATGTCTTTAGCGCTGTCGTAAGGCGTATGAACTTCCTTGCAAAAACGGCGGTCGAGGTAACCGAAGGATTCCTGTCCCTTCACCAATATCTGAATGTCAATATAAGCATCATGCACTTCGAGTTTGGCATCTTCCTGTTTTTTACCCGGTTTTTCGGTCACCATGGCATAAACTTTATCGCCATCAATTTCATGACGGCCTTCGGCAAGGTTTTCCAACGGTTGCTGGCGTAAAAAATTGAATGCTTTTTCAAAACCGGGGTTTAACGAAAAATAGCGTTCCAGTCCGAGAAATGAGTCGATAATCATTTTGTTTACAGTTTACAAGTTAATATTTACAAAGATAGAAAAAAAATCTTACCTTTGTCCCTTAATTAAATTAAAACGTAAATTTTTTATGGCCAGTATCCGTAACATTAAAAAAGACATTGTTTACCTGACAAATGAAGTAGTACTCGACGCTTGTATTTTCATTAACTTATATCCTGAAAAGAAACAGGACGAAGCGCTGGCTATTGCCAACAAAGCGCTTGACCTGCGCCGTGACCTGCTTCACAGGGCTAACCATCCCGAAGGAAAAGCAAAGGCCCACTATAAAGCTGTATTCAATGACTTGCTGGCAGGCGTTGACGAATCATTCCGCCAGATCAGCGCATTGACGAAGTAATTTTTTATAGTGCTTGCTTACCTTCCACAGTTACTTGTGGCGCAATTTTCTTGATCAGTCCCTGCAATACGTTGCCAGGGCCTAATTCCACACAGCTTGTCAGTCCGTCGGCCACCATGTTTTGCACGGTTTGTGTCCATCGCACCGGGGCTGTAAGTTGGGCAATCAGGTTTTGCTTGATCGTGGCAGGGTCGGTATAGGGTTTGGCATCCACGTTTTGGTAGACGGGACAAACAGGCGTTTGCAAGTTGGTTTTTTGTATGCCCGCTTCGAGTTCTATCCGTGCAGGTTCCATTAACGGAGAATGGAATGCACCACCCACCGGCAGTACAAGTGCCCGTTTAGCGCCGGCAGTTTTCAGTTTTTCGCAGGCTTCTTCCACCGCTTTCACTGCGCCGGAAATTACCAATTGACCGGGACAGTTATAATTGGCGGCTACCACCACGCCATTCACCGAAGCGCATATTTCTTCTACTTTATCGTCTTCTAAGCCTAATACGGCAGCCATTGTCGAAGGTTCCGACTCGCAGGCTTTTTGCATGGCCGTGGCACGTATGGCTACTAAGCGGAGACCATCTTCAAAATTCATGGCGCCGGCAGCTACCAGAGCGGAAAATTCACCTAAGGAATGTCCGGCGGTCATTTGCGGGTTAAAATCGGATAGCGACTTCGCTAAAATAACGGAGTGCAGAAAAATGGCAGGTTGGGTCACTTTTGTTTGTTTGAGGTCGGCGTCGGTACCGGCAAACATGAGGTCGGTAATACGGAAACCAAGAATTTCATTCGCTTTCTCAAACATCTCTTTGGCTTGGGGAACATTGTCGTAAAGGTCTTTACCCATACCTACAAATTGTGCGCCTTGACCGGGGAATACATAAGCTTTCATAAATTTTATTTTAAATCGGGGGCAAAGATACGAAATAATGATTAATTTTTATTATCTTTGTGCCGCGAAATAATATTACGGCCGTGTAGTTCAGCTGAATAGAACGTCAGATTCCGGTTCTGAAGGTCAGGGGTTTGAATCCCTTCACGGTCACTGTTGAGAATTAAGAGAATAAAATACCGCCAATGGAGGTATTTTTAAGGATTATCGTTTCCTATAGCAAATCCAATGCGCTTTCTAGGCTTTTCCTGCTCTTTTTTCTGTTCCGCAAATTGAATTAAAGCTTGATAAATATCACTAAATTGCGTATTGGTTTCAACCATAAAGTTTTCCAATTTTTGATTAAGTTCTGCGTATCCCATAGCGTATTGACGAAGTATAACAAAAGCCCGCATAATCGCAATGTTGACTTCAATGGCTTTTTCACTTCGCAAGACACTTGAAAGCATGGCTATTCCCTGTTCGGTAAAAGCAAGCGGGAACGCCCCGCCCATGTGGCTTTTAGATGGTATCACAAATTGTGATACCAGGTCGTCGGCTTCTTTTTCTGTAAGGACGAACATAAAATCAGATGGAAAACGGTGTATATTACGTTTAACAGCCTGTTTTAAAACGCGGGTTTCAACTCCATAAAGTTGAGCAAGGTCAAAATCCAACATTACTTTATGCAATCTAATTTCGCAAATTTTGTTCTGAATAAGTTGTGGCTCCATATTAGTGGCACATATTTAGGCACAAAAATACAAAAATAATTAATTATACCAAGAAATTATTGTAAAAAAATGCTTACTTTTGTAACATGAGACGTGGTTTATTACTCCTGTGTATGATAATTTGCGCTGCCGGAACGTTGACGGTGCAGCATGTTTGAAGAATGGGAGTCAAATTTGAAAAAACATATTACGGGTAAGCAAATTAGTTGGGGGATAACCGGCTTAGATACTGCATAAATATAGATTCTTATGAAACCTTTATTTACTTTTTTTATTGCATCCGCAATATTACTGACGGCGTGTACTGCCGAAGAACTTACACGTGAGCAGCAACGTGATGCCATTCTGGCGCAGATCAAGGTGCCGGCTATACCGGAGCACATGGTGTCCGTTCTTGATTTTGGTGCGGTGCCCGATAGTACGACCGATTGCATTGCGGCTTTTGAACGGGCGATGGCGGAAAACCGGCAGGGTGTGCGGATCATAGTGCCCGAAGGTGTTTATTTTCTCGATGGGCCTTTACATCTGCAAAGTAATGTATGTATTGATCTGCAGAAAGGCGCCGTGCTGAAGTTCGCCGCTGATCCTGATAAATATTTACCGGTTGTGCTCACCAGTTGGGAAGGTACGATGTTGTATAACTACAGTCCGCTGATCTACGGTTATCAACTCGAAAATGTGTCGATCATCGGGGAGGGTGTGATCAACGGCAATGCCGCCGCTACATTCAGCACCTGGCGTTCGATCGATCCGGTAACAGGAAAAGAACTGCAATATGCGGGACAGCAACGTTCACGTGAAATGAACCATAACAACACACCGATAGAAGAACGCCGCTTTGGTAACGGGTATTACCTTCGTCCGCATTTACTGCAATTATTTGAATGCAAAAATATATTGATACAGGGCGTCACCATTACTAATTCGCCTTTCTGGTGTGTGCATTTGCTCAGATGTGAAAACGCCACGGTGCGTGCAGTGAACTTTATAGCCCGCAATATTAATAATGACGGTGTTGATCCGGAAAGCAGCCGCAATGTGCTCATTGAAGATATGAATTTTGATAATGGCGACGATAATGTGGCGATTAAGGCCGGCCGTGACCACGAAGGCCGCGCCGCTGCCCGTCCGTCGGAAAATATCATTATTCGTAATTGTAAGTTCAAAGGCCTGCACGGTGTGGTGATTGGCAGTGAAATGTCGGGCGGTGTGCGTAACGTGTTTATTGAAGATTGTAGCTTCGGCGGCTACTGCAAACGTGGTATTTTTTTAAAATCGAACCCCGATCGCGGCGGTTATATGAAGAACATTTATATCCGTAATGTGGCTTTCGGCGAAGTGGAAGATTGTTTTTACATCACTTCTTTCTACCATGGTGAAGGCAAGGACGGCGGGCACTGTACCGACATCAGCAATATCTATGTCGACCGCCTTACTTGTCGTAAAGCTAATGCTGGAGGAATTGTTATTCAGGGGTTTGCAGAGCTTCCGGTGCATGATATTTATCTATCGGATGTGCGGATCGATACGATAACCAATGCGTTGAGTATTACCCATGCAAAAAATATTGTGATGAGTAATGTAGTGCTGGGCGAAGAAGCCTATGTACCTACATCGGCCCAATAAATTGTCGGAAAGCTTGCGCCGGCGGTTAATTAAAGAAAATTGACACAATTTTTGAAGGACACTATGATCTTTTGCTTATTTTTGCAAAATGAAGCATAGTGTCTTATGCCTGTGTATGATTATTTTCTTTGCCGGAACCTTAACGGCACAGAATATAATGTATGTGGCGCCCACCGGAACCGGCGACGGTTCTTCGTGGGCGACTGCTATGGGTGATTTGCAGGCTGCTATAGAACAAGCCGGCGAAAGTTATATACAAACAGGAATTAAAGCGGAAGTCAGGCTCATGGAAGGGATATATATACCCGCCGGCCAGCCGAACGGTACGACTGCCGACACAAGTATATTTGATCCCGATAGGGATAAGTATTTTTCATTGCGTAACGGTGTAAGGGTAACCGGCGGGTTTGCCGGTACGGAAATGGATGCCGTACCGACCGGCGGCGCTACTATCCTATCCGGTGATTTAGGCGGTGGGTTATATGCCTACCATGTTTTTTACCATCCTGCTTATTCCGGTGATATTGTCCGCAGTGTGAGAATGGATACCACGGCAGTTTTATCCAATGTGACCATTCAGGACGGCCGGGCGGATATAGCCGGACAGCTTCGGTCGAGTGGGCGAGGCGGGGGTATTTATAGCATTGAGGTGATGAAGGTAGAACATTGCGTGTTCAGGGATAACATGGCGGCCTGTGCCGGTGGGGCAATTTGCTTTGAAGGCAGTAGCGCGGACGCCGGTGCGTTGATCACGGCCTGCACGTTTACCGGCAACTCAACGGAATGGACAGGCCCGCGTGGCCCCGGTATTGTTGATATAGTGTTTGGCGGTGCGGTGATTATCCATCAAAATACGACCGCTACCATAAGCAACTCCCTGTTTTCGGACAATAGCGGCCAATATGCCGGAGCGTTGAATGTCCAACCGGGCGCTACGGTAACAATGAACAATTGTACATTTCGCAATAACGTCAGTATTAACGGTTACGCCGGAGGCGCCAGCTTCCTGGGCGCTCTGGTATCAATAGACTCCTGTTTGTTCGACAATAACATACAACGGACAGATGCCGGTCTTGTTGTCGATGCCGGTGTGATGCTTGGCGCCGGCGGAATATATGTTTCCCGCGCAGAAATGGAATTTGTGATGACCGCAACCACTTTTACCGGCAACAAGGCGGAGAATGGCGATGGCGGCGCTTTAATTTTCAGGTTTGGGCAGGCAGCGATAGACTCCTGTTTGTTCGAAAATAATACGGCATCCGGCAATGGCGGTGCAGCTGTATTGTTTTATGATCAGAGTAATAATTGGTACAATAATTATACTACACACATTGCTAATAGTATTTTCAAGAACAATGCGGCCGAAGAGGGCGGGGCTGTTTACGCTGTCGGCCGAAGCAATATAACTTCATCGGCC
The DNA here is from genome assembly GCA_002293585.1 of Bacteroidales bacterium UBA932. Lineage (GTDB taxonomy): Bacteria > Bacteroidota > Bacteroidia > Bacteroidales > UBA932 > UBA932. The sequence goes on along the minus strand of DBDM01000082.1, from coordinate 1,603 downwards.
TTGTTCGGTAACACTGCTCAAAAAGGCGGTGCAATATTTTTCAGCAGAGAGTTTGATGAACCGCAGCAACTATCCAATAGCACTGTCGTAGATAATGAAGCGGCCGGTTCCGGCGGCGGGATCTACGACGACGATGCCGGTTCCTATGCAGCAGGTCCTTCATTGATTATTGTGAATACTACGCTTTCGGGGAATAATGCCTCCGTTGAAGGCGGCGGGGTTTACGCCGCCTCAACAGTGAAATTGAACGGATCGTTAGTGGCTGGTAATACATCTGCTGATGAGGCCGGCAAAGAAATCCGCGGAACTACGGATGCAAACAGTTCTTACAATATCATAGGATTAGACCGGTGGACATTGGGGGAAATATTTGAGGATATCAATGTGTCGGGTAAAGCCGAACTGAAGAATAACGGCGGCTTAACGCCCACATTGATGTTGGCGGGATGTAGTCCGGCCAATAAACAAATCGACCGTAACGTGGAATACTGGTGCCCTGCAGAAGACCAACGCGGCGTAGCGCGTCCTTTGGCTGTTTTGGCCGATATTGGCGCTGTGCAGACCGGGAATCCGGCGCCGTCTTATATCACTCAAACGGCAGGACTTGCCACAGAAATAGTTTGTGCCATGACAGCCATTACCGAACGTGAATATACCTTGTCGGGGTCGGCTTCCTCAGTTACTGTGTCGGAACTGCCGGCCGGTTTAACGGCTACGCTCTCAAATAATATTGTTTTTGTCAGCGGCACACCGACGGCCGGCGGCACTTATACCATCACCACCACAGGACACACAGTGCCTTGTGGGCCGGTTACAATTAGCGGTACGGTTACTGTGCTCGAGGTTGGCGGCGGAGCGATTGACGGTAGCAATACGATCTGTCTCGGCGGGACATCCGGCACCCTCACTTTGTCGGGACATGTTGGTACAGTACAACGGTGGGAGTCTTCGACCGACGGGTCAAGCTGGACGCCTGTTAGCAATATGGCAATAGCTTATTCTCCCGGTTCACCGGCTACGACGACTTATTATCGCGCAGTGGTGAAGAATGGCGTATGTGCGGAAACAAATTCGACACCTGCCACAGTGACGGTAATTCCTAAACCCGATGCGGCAGGCAGTATCAGCGGAACAACTTCTACGTGTCCGGGCACAAGCCATACTTATAGCATAACGCCCGTGACAGGCGCTACGACGTATACTTGGACTGTGTCAGCAGGCGCTATCATTATTGCAGGACAACATACGACTACTGTTACGGTGAGTTTTCCCGGCACACAGAACAACGCTACGATCACTGTGACACCAAAGAACTGTAGCGGCGACGGGGTAGAAAGTAACCTGGGTATTACGATTAATCCTACTTATGCGGTGCAAGATAGTGCTACCATTTGCGACAATGCGCTG
>DBDM01000082.1:0-144 GCA_002293585.1 Bacteroidales bacterium UBA932 | reverse complement strand
TTGAAGGTGAATCCGACTTATTCGGGTATTATGGACGGCGCTACCATTTGCGACGATGCCTTACCTTACATTTGGGAAGGGGAGACTTTTACCGGTGCTGATGTTCGGACAAAGACGTTGAAAACAGTGCACGGCTGCGACAGC
>DBDM01000081.1:1908-4245 GCA_002293585.1 Bacteroidales bacterium UBA932 | reverse complement strand
CATTCTCAACTCTCAACTCCTTTCACCCTTCACCCTTCCACCTTTTACCCTTTCACCGGCGCAGCACGCGCTCTCATCTCAAGATCTAAAAAGGCCGCCTACAGATTGCTGTCGACGAAGCACTCAACGCATCAAGTTCCGGCCGTATAATTTCCAATAGTCTTTGAGCTAATTTAAACATACTCGTAGAATACAGTGTAGGGATTTGATCACTATCTTCTTCGTAATGCTGTTCCGCATTTACAATAGCTGTCCCAATGTCTAAAATAGCTTTTCGAGGATCAACTCCTCCTTCGACTTGTTCTCCTAAATATTTTTTGAAGGCTTGACTAATTTTATTTTCTTTTGTAGGACATTGGAATACATTGGGATTTTTGTCAGGCCTTTCTTGTATTTTTCCATAGTACAGCCAAATTTCAAAACAGGGATTGCTGATAATAAGTGCCCAGTCTTTGTTTTTCGTTTTGATTAAATCAATAAGTTGGAGCCTGTAATGATCCAGATCACAGAGCATATACAATTCATCTCCAGACTCAAAATCAAGGCCATAGTTTATCGTACACTCTTCTGCCTTGACTCGTTGGACATAATACAAACCTTACTTTGCTGTTAAATCACTTTTTACTCCCAAATAAGGGATAGCACCGTAACGTCCCGCTAAATAGCCTTTTTCAACATCTATAGTGTTATGCTCTTTAAAATCGTTTAATGAATATAATTTTGTTGAACCATTATGCTTCTCCGCAAACCAAACCTCATCCGGTCTCATAAGCTCTTGCTGGTTCAAAAGATGGCATTCATGGGTTGTAAATATCAATTGGCCCTTGGCTTTTGTATTTTCGGCAAAAAACTTAATAAATGCTTTTATGTTAATGGGGTGAATCCCATTCTCTATTTCGTCGACACAATAAACACATTTCGTATGAACAATTTGGTATAAAAGAGGCATTAGATGCATGAGCTGTTTGGTTCCGTTTGACTGATCCTTGAAATCCAATTTTCCTTTATATCCATCTAATCCCGGTTGAGTAAATTCTAAGGTTTTAACCACAAAGTTCCCTTTTTCTTTAACAATCTCTATTTCGCGATTGCCAAAGAGAGATGAATCATTCATACCCGATAATAATTTCATGATCGCTTCTTTTTCTTCTTCGTTTGCACCTTCCACATGCTTCAGAAATTCTTCTATCGGCTCTTTTTTAACTTGGATATTATTGATCCCTATATCCATACTACGAATTACTTCATTAGTAAAACGAGCATAGGCCTCATCGTTCTCCATATAAGAGATTAATGATTTCAATTGTGGGTTGGTCCTTAAAGTAACCAGGTCTTGGCTGAACCATTTATATGCTTTCTTGATAGTGAGATCTTTTATAACCCCTAATTCTTCAAACATCGCAAATGTTGACGAGTAACTATTCTTCGAGAAAAAGCTATTGAGTACTCCATCGATAGCAGAATTATTGAGACTTTTACCTCGCTTATCATAAATTTTTAACAAGTGCCTGTTACCGAAGCTGCTCCTTTCAAATAATAGTACATCTTTTGTCTTGCCGCACCCTGATAGATATAGCGATTCTTTTATGCTTTCAACGGAAAGAGAAATAGAATAGTAAAAACATGTTTGTCCTTCCACGAATTCTATTGCTACATTAATAGGTTTTTTGTTATTCTCGGCCAGTCTGAATTTAAAATCATTTATCCAGTCGGGGTTAATGTATCCCTTTTTACAAACAAATGATTGAATAGCAGCAAGAACTTCAAGCAAATTGCTTTTCCCTGCTCCATTGGCCCCATAAATGACCGATTGTTTCAACAAACGAACAGGGAGGTCCTTATAAACATGCTCTCCAAATCGACCACGTTTAGGATTGGGAAGCATATTAAATTCCGTTTTCTCGTAAAATGAGAATATATTTTCAACGATTAATCTTACCAGCATATTTCTATCGAGTTTATCGTGCAAATATAGCACTTATTTCGAGACATTGTCATCCAAACGTGAAAAAATCACGGTATTTTTTGAATCTTTTAACCCTACACACCACCGGTTTTTCATCTGCACAGACTCATCTCTTATCTCTAACGGCGCGGCATGCGGTTCAACCTATAGGAGCAGACACACAGGTCTGCNNNTAGTCTCTCATCTCAAGATCTCAACGTCTGTAACTGCTTCAACATCTTGGTCATGTTCGAAGCAAACACGAAGTTGTTCAACTCCGCATTGTCGGTCTGAAGAATGTCGGCGGAACTGCCTTCCCACCATTTCCGTCCCTGGTAAATAAACACCACTTTATCGCCTATTTCCATCACCGAATTCATGTCGTGGGTGTT
>DBDM01000081.1:0-1867 GCA_002293585.1 Bacteroidales bacterium UBA932 | reverse complement strand
GTTGGGCTCGTCGCAAAACAGGTAGGCCGGGTTCAGGGCAATGGCGCGGGCAATACCCACACGTTTCTGCATGCCGCCGCTGAGTTCCGACGGAAAACGTTTTTCGGCGCCGGTGATGTTCACGCGTTTCAGGCAGAAATGNNAGCGGAAACATCACGTTTTCTTCCACCGTGGCGAAGTCGAACAGGGCGGAACCCTGGAACAGCATGCCTATGTTTTTGCGCATCATTCTTTTTTCGTTAAACGGCAGCCGGTTGAAAAGCACGTCGCCATAGCGGATTTCGCCGGAATCTACTTCGTGCAAGCCTACTAAGCTTTTCAGTAACACGGTTTTTCCCGAGCCGCTGGCGCCGATGATCAAGTTGGTTTTTCCGGGCTCGAAGGTCATCGACACATCGTGCAGCACCGTTTTGCCGGCAAATGATTTGGATATGTTTTTTACAGTGATCATGCCGTTTACAGTAACAATTGGGTAAGTAGAAGATTAGAAATGAGAATGGCCACGCAGCAGGTAACGATGGCGCGCGTGCTGGAACGTCCCACGTCGAGCGACCCGCCGAAAGNNAGCCGACACCGAAGTGATGATGAAGCCGAACACTGCCATCTTGATCATACTGTAGGTGATGTAAAAGCTGTTGAACTCCATTTGCAGGCCGTCTACATACTGGGCCACGGTGATGACCCCGGTGGCGGACACGATGAGCCACCCGCCGATCAAGCCCACCGTGAAGCTGAGCAACATGAGGAAGGGGGTGAACACGGTAGCGGCAATAATTTTCGGAAGAATCAGGTAATTGGCCGAATTAACGCCCATAATTTCCATGGCGTCGATCTGTTCGGTGATACGCATGCTGCCGATCTCCGAGGCGATATTTGAGCCGATTTTCCCGGCAAGAATGAGTGCTACCATGGTGGAACTAAATTCCAGCGCCATGGTTTCGCGGGTCATGAAACCCACGTACATTTTCGGGATCAGCGGACTTACTATGTTAAACGATGATTGTAAGGCAATTACAGCGCCAACAAAGATGGAGATGATGGCTACGATAGCAATGGAGTTCAGTCCCAGTTTTTCGGTTTCGATCACTAATTGGCGCCAAAACACCGGCATACGGTCGGGACGGGTAAAGACCTTACGCATGAGTAATATGTAGCGGCCGAAAAGTTCAAAAAATAATCGCATATTTTGCTAAAGTATACGGCAAAGATACGAAAAAATTACTATTTTTGCTAAAAATTACAGCCTTGCGGTTTTTTTATAATATCGGTATGTGGTTGTTCGCCGGAGGTGTGCGTGTGGCAGCATGGTTCAACGCTAAGGCGCGCCTGTTTGTGCGCGGACGTAAGCGTCAATTCGACCGTTTGCGGGAGGCGATACCGTCCGGAACCCCGGTAATATGGTTCCATTGCGCTTCTTTGGGCGAATTTGAGCAGGGACGGCCGGTGATGGAGGCTTACCGCCGGGAATGTCCGCAGGATAAAATTTTGCTGACTTTTTTCTCCCCTTCGGGCTATGAGGTGCGGAAGAATTACGAGGGCGCCGACTGGGTGTTTTACCTGCCGGTGGACACGCCCCGCAACGCCCGCCGGTTTTTGGACATTGTGCAGCCCCGTAAAGCTGTGTTCATCAAATATGAATTTTGGTGTAATTACCTGCTCCGCTTGAAACGGCAGGCCGTTCCGACCTATATCGTGTCGGCGATCTTCCGGCCGCAACAGGTTTTTTTTAAGTGGTACGGCGGTTTTTTTCGCAGGATGCTGAAAATATACCGGTATTTGTTCGTGCAGGACGAGCCTTCGGTGGCCTTGTTAAAGCAAATCCGTATCGACAACGTGGTGCCGGCCGGCGACACGCGTTTCGACCGGG
>DBDM01000049.1:1365-7225 GCA_002293585.1 Bacteroidales bacterium UBA932 | reverse complement strand
CAGGATGCGGTAAATACCGCCAAAGAATTTAATGACCGGTTGGATTTCGACGGCATTGTGCTCACCAAGTTGGACGGCGACACGCGCGGCGGTGCGGCTATTTCTATCCGTGCAGTGGTGAACAAGCCTTTGAAGTTCATCAGTTCCGGTGAAAAGATGGAAGCATTGGATGTGTTCCACCCCGAACGTATGGCCGACCGTATTTTAGGTATGGGTGACATTGTGAGTTTGGTGGAAAAAGCGCAGGAACAGTTCGACGAAGAGGAGGCCCGCAAGCTGCAACGGAAGATGGCCAAAGACCAGTTCACCTTTGACGATTTCTACAAGCAGATCCAGCAAATTAAAAAGATGGGAAATATCAAGGATCTGGCGGCCATGATCCCCGGTGTGGGCAAAGCGCTTAAAGACATTGACATGGACAATGATTCATTTAAAAGTATCGAAGCTATTATTTTATCCATGACGAAAGAAGAACGTGAAAATCCGGCGATCTTCAACGGGAACCGCCGCAAGCGTGTGGCTATGGGCAGCGGCACCAGCATTCCCGAAGTGAACCGGTTAGTGAAACAGTTTGACGACATGCGCAAAATGATGAAAATGATGAGCGGCGGCGGTGGTAAAAATATGCTACGCGCCATGAGCGCCATGCAAAACCTCAAACGATAAGGAAAGATGTTCCCCCTAATCCCTTAATCTCCTAATCCCTTAGTCTCTTATTAATATGCAATTACTCGACGGAAAAACAACAGCCGCAGCGCTGAAACAGGAAATAGCACAGGAGGTGCAACAGATGAAAGAAGCCGGGATGAAGATCCCGCATTTGGCAGCCATACTGGTGGGCAACGACGGCGCCAGTGAAACTTATGTCAACAGCAAGGAGCGCGACTGCCATGAAGTAGGCATGCAGTCTACCGTGTTGCGCTTTCCCGACAGTATTACCGAAGCGGAATTGTTGCAAAAAGTTACTGAAATTAATCAAAATAAAGATATTGACGGCTTGATTGTGCAAATGCCCCTGCCCAAACATATTAATGAACAACGCATTATTGAAGCCATTGACCCACGCAAAGACGTTGACGGGTTCCACCCGTTGAATGTAGGTCGCATGGTTACCGGACTGCCTACTTATGTGTCGGCCACGCCCGACGGCATTATGGAAATTTTGTCGCGCTACAATATTGAAACTGCAGGAAAACACTGTGTGATCATAGGCCGCAGCAATATTGTGGGGCGCCCCATGGCTAACCTGCTGTCGCAAAAATCGACACCGGGCGACTGCACGGTCACCATTTGCCATAGTCGCACCAAAGATATTAAAAGCTACTGCCTGCAGGCCGACATTATTATAGCGGCCCTGGGAAAACCAGAGTTTCTCACGGGCGATATGGTACGTGAGGGAGCCATCGTTATTGACGTAGGTATCACGCGTATACCGGCCAACAACAAAAGCGGCTTCAAATTAGCAGGTGATGTTAAATTCGACGAAGTAGCACCTAAATGCAGCCATATCACTCCCGTACCGGGTGGTGTAGGGCCAATGACCAGGGTATCTTTACTAAAAAACACCCTGAAAGCTGCTAAAAATTTAGTATACAGCTAATTGAGACGAATTTATTAAAATTCTTCGCCTGCGCCCGAAAAATCCTTCTCACGACGCGGAGGAAGTTCCGGCGAACGTTGGTTCACATACTCAATCACTTCTTTCAAACCTTCGCTAAACTTCTCAAAATCTTCTCTATACAAGAAAATCTTATGTTTTTCATAAGTAAAACGCCCATCACTTTCAACGCGGCGCTTGCTCTCCGTCAGCGTAATATACAAATCATTGCTTTTGGTAGCTTTTACATCAAAAAAATAAGTCCGCTTTCCTGCACGTACAGGCCTGGAAAACACATCGTCTCCACCACCTTGCTCTACATGTTCATTTTTATCAATCATATTCATCTTTTTTACATTAACACTGCAAAAGTAAAATAATTTATGATTTTTTTAGCATAATTGAATGTTAAAAACTATCTTTGTAGAAAATTTGAGATTTAAACGTTATGTTGACACGCCGGTTTTTACGTGTGAAAGTGTTCAAAGTCCTTTTCAGCTATGTTTACTCGGACAACGATTCGTTAATACACGCAGAAAAAGAGTTAAGCACAAGTTTGGAAAAAACTTATGACCTTTATCATTTCCTTTTTTCCTCCATTGTCGCCGTAGCCGACTATGCGGAAGAGCGCATAGAAATCGGACTAAGGAAATTCAAACCGACGGAAGCAGAAGCCAATCCAAACAGGAAATTCGTTAATAATGAACTAATTGCAATTATACGAGGAAATGAACCCCTACAAAAATATTGTCAACAACATCTGCTGAATTGGCGCGATTATCCCGAAACAATACGTACTATTTATCAAAATATGATTGAACGTCCTTATTATAAGGACTATATGAATTCTTTGGATAGCTCATTCACAGAAGACAGCCGTTTAGTGGAGGAATTTTTCAGAAGCGAGTTCGAAGATGTACAAAAAGTAGAAAGTATGATCGAAGAGGCAAGTACCTACTGGTCTGATGATACAGGCTTTGTACTTTCTACCATTATCCGCTCGCTGAGCACCTTCCAGCCCGGCCATCACGATGAGACAACGCCCCTGGTACCGATGTTCAACGCCAAAGATGACGAAAATTACGTATACGAACTGCTGCGCCAATCATTACTGCACTTCAAAGAATATGCCAATTTAGCCTACAAATTCATACAAAATTGGGAATCAGACCGCATTGCCTACGTTGATATGGCACTGATTGTCACTGGGATAGCCGAAGCCCTCGCTTTTCCCAGTATTCCTGTGAAAGTGACTATCAATGAATATGTGGAAATTGCCAAGTTCTACAGTACGCGCAATAGTCATGTTTTCGTGAACGGCGTACTCGATAAAGTTATTCAATATCTTATAAAAGAAGGTCTTATAAAAAAGACCGGACGAGGTTTAATAGAAGAAACCATTGTCAAAAAACGAAATTTTTAATACTGAAATAAAATGAAAACTTTTGTATTTCTTCAAGAAGGCGGCGCTGCAGCTACTGGCGGCGGCGGAAGCATGAGCTTCCTCTTAATGATGGGACTGGTATTTGTAGTGATGTATTTTTTCATGATCCGTCCCCAGCAAAAACGTCAAAAAGAGTTGCGTGCCTTCCGCGAAAGTCTGCAAAAAGGCGATAAGGTAGTTACCAGCGGTGGAATTTATGGTACTATCGTTGAAATCAAAGACACTTATGCTTTGGTAGAAGTAGACCAAAATGTAAAATTGCGCTTTGATAAATCAACGATCCTGAAAGATATGACCGATGTCCCTGCAAAGTAAACTATTCAACCGGAAAACGCCGGCATTTCTGATCTGTTTGCTAATTGCCGCTACGGCATGGTTCATCAGTAAGCTGTCTAAAGAGTATACTTATGATCTGCCGTACAATGTGTGTATATATAGTAGTATAAACACCGCGAGTTCCAATTGCGCTACGAATGTTTTATATGTACGGGTGAAGGCCAAAGGTTTTTATGTTATGCAGCACATGTACAGTCCTGTAAAATTGGAAATAGATGTTAAACGACTGAAACCTACCCGTCACGTCAATGAAAATAACGTTGTCGAGTATGTGCTGTCCACAAAACTCTTGCAAAATACTATTAAGGAAGCTATCGGCAATGCAGTTCAAGTAGAAATGATAGTTACTAAAAATTTGACTTTTGAAAATAATTAATGCTTAAAGCAGGTCTCAGCGGAGGTATAGGTAGTGGCAAAACCACTGTATCAAAAGTTTTTCAGACTTTAGGTATTCCCGTGTTTTATGCCGACCAGGTGGTGAAAGAGCTCTATAACACCCACGAAGGACTGCACAACGCTATGATTAACCTGCTGGGGCCTTCCATTTATGTTGACGGGAAAATACAAATCAAAGAACTGGCAGCCAGTGTCTTCAAAGATAAACAGCTACTACTGCAGGTTAACGCCCTTACCCATCCGTTAGTCGAAGAAGTCTTCGATAATTGGACGGCACAACAAAACGCTCCCTACGTAATGCACGAAGCCGCTATATTATTTGAAAGCGGCATAGCGGCCAAAATGGATGTTACCATCAGTATTACAGCACCGGAAGTCCTGCGCATACAACGCGTAATGCAGCGCGACCTTTGCACGGAAGAGCAAGTTACACTGCGCATAGCCTCACAATGGAGCGATGAACAACGTAACGCAAAAGCCGGCTTTGTGATTATCAATGATGAAAAAAGAGCCCTGTTGCCGCAAGTTATAGCTATTCATGAAAAAATTTTAAATCGTATATGAAAACCGACTTACAAAAAGTATTTTCCATTGCCGGTTATCCGGGATTGTTTATCTATGTGTCGCAAAGCCGCAATGGAGTGATCGTGGAATCGCTCCTTGATAAAAAACGTATGTGCGCCGGCCCTTCCATGCGTGTCACCACGCTCGGAGACGTAGCGATGTATACCGACAAAGAGGAGCTTCCTTTGAAAGAAGTGTTTGAAAAAATTAAAAACGTATATAATGGGGGTAAATCCATTGACCACAAATCGGACAATGCCACGTTGCAGCAATTTATGGCCGGCGTGCTGCCCGACTATGACCGCGACCGCGTATACACCTCACACATGAAAAAATTGGCAGAGTGGTACAACATTCTGCAAGCAAATAACATGTTGGAATTTGTGGAGGAAGAAGAAAGTTAATCATATTTTTACAGCCATGCAAACAATCAACTACGATACTGCCAAAGAATTGGGATTACTCCCCGAAGAATTCGACAAGATAAAAGAGATATTAGGCCGGGTGCCCAATTTCACCGAATTAAGCATCTTTTCGGCCATGTGGAGCGAACATGCTTCTTACAAAAACTCCATTAAATGGTTGAAAACATTACCAAAAAAAGGCCAACACATTTTGGCTGAAGCCGGCGAAGAGAATGCCGGTTTGGTAGATGTAGGCGACGGTTGGGCCTGTGCGTTTAAAATAGAATCGCACAACCACCCCTGCGCCGTAGAGCCTGTGCAAGGTGCGGCCACCGGTGTGGGCGGCATTAACCGCGACGTATTCACTATGGGAGCGCGTCCTATAGCCCAGCTCAATTCTTTGCGATTCGGCAATCCTAACGACGAGCGTACCAAATTCCTGCTGCGCGGCGTTGTGAAAGGGATCAGTCACTACGGCAATTGCTTCGGCGTTCCGGTAGTAGGCGGCGAAGTATATTTCGATGAATGTTACCACTTCAACCCATTGGTAAACGCCATGTCGGTGGGATTGGTCCGCAAAGGCGAAACCATTTCGGCCACGGCCAAAGGCGCCGGAAATCCCGTGTACATCGTGGGTTCTTCTACCGGAAAAGACGGCATTCACGGCACAACCTTTGCATCGGCCAACATTACGGAAGATTCGGCCAACGATATTCCGTCCATACAAGTGGGCGACCCATTCATGGAAAAATTGCTGCTTGAAGCGTCCCTCGAACTGATTAAAAGCGGCGCTGTAGTAGGCATGCAGGACATGGGAGCCGCCGGTATTATCTGCTCAACCAGTGAAATGAGCGAACGTGGACATTGCGGCATGCGCATTGATCTCAACAAAGTACCCATGCGCCAAAAGGGTATGGAGGCTTGGGAAATTCTATTGTCGGAATCGCAGGAGCGCATGCTGGTAGTGGTGGAAAAAGGCAAGGAAGCTACTGTAGAAGCCATTTTCAAGAAATGGGACTTAGCCTGTGAAATCATCGGCGAAGTGATTGACGAAGATAAACTGGAATTTTATTATGAAGGGGAATTAAAAGCGGTGGTTCCGGCTTCGGCGCTGGCATT